>CAYPIT010000219.1:0-2815 GCA_964410825.1 uncultured Nitrospiraceae bacterium | reverse complement strand
ACATTCAAGTGATATGCTTTCACTGAATCAAGCATCAGATGGCAATCTCTGGTTTTTTATTAAGGACGGGAATCCAGGTGATGGTAATATTTATGAATGGGACAATGCCGGTTCAGTAACTGCATCCATCTCAAAAATCTCCACCACAATTAATCCTTCTGTAGCCCCAGAGCCGATCAGCTCAGTTCTTTTCCTGATTGGTGGAGCAACTCTTGGATTTAGACGTTTTTACAATAAAAGAAATTAAGTTAATTATCGTAAAATCAACTCATAAAGGGGCTGACGATTTCAGCCCCTTTTTTATGTTCTCTATTCATTCCTTTCTCTTTTATTATTTTCAAACTCATAGCGTTCTATTTCACCATTTTTGCTCGCAATAGATTATTTCAATAATAATTCTTATAATATTAATTCAGGCGACAATAACCTTTTTAATTTTTCTGGAGAGCAAATGAACAAATTCACCATTTTGTTAGTTATTCTTCTCATCCCTTGTTTCGTTTACGCTGAAGAGACTTCTTTATTACAAACCGAAAAGGCCCGGATCAGTTACAGCATCGGAATGGATATAGGGAGCAACCTTAAAAAACAGTTATTAGACATTGACCCGGATATCCTCTCAATGGGAGTTAAGGATGCATTGTCCGGCAATACACCATTAATGACCGAGAAGGAATCAGTAGAAGCGATAAACGCTTTGAAACAACAGATGCAGGCTAAACAGGCAGAACAGATGAAGGCAGCGGGAATGCGTAATAAAACAAAGGGAGATGAATTTTTAGCAGCAAACAAGCAAAAGGACGGTGTGATTACGCTTCCGAGCGGATTGCAGTATAAAGTAGTCAGCAAAGGTTCTGGTGATTCACCCAAATTGACCGATAAAGTAACTGTTAATTACCGTGGGACACTCATTAATGGAACTGAATTTGACAGTTCTTATACTCGTGGACAGCCCGCTACTTTTCAAGTCAATGCCGTAATAGCGGGATGGACAGAAGCTCTTCAACTTATGAAGCCAGGAGCAAAATGGCAACTCTATATTCCCTCAGCTCTCGCATATGGAGAACGCGGTGCCGGCCGCAATATCGGCCCTCATGCAACTCTGATATTTGATGTAGAGCTCCTTTCTATAAACTAGCATTTCTGCACATCTTCTGATACCCCCTGTGCTGTTGAAGCACAAGGGGTATCTCATATAAGTGTTTATCATGGGAAGTGTCTCAACGATTCTGCATACTTACAATCAATCAACTTTGGTAATTTGACAGCCTTCATTGTTTGTGATAAATAATCAGTATAATCACCATTAAACTAACACATATTATTTACGCAGCAAAGGAGGTATATATAATGGACGCCATCCTCTTACAAAAAACACAAAAACAGATGGAAGAAATTCTGTCAAGAATGCATGATTCGAGCAACGATGCGGAAGAATGTATCTCTCTTCTGCAAACTGCATTTATTTACAATATAGCATCAACGCTTCCCGAATGCAGAACAAAGACAGAGTCCATTAAAGGTGATGAAATAATTTTGACGAAAACCATATCCGGTATTTCCCGAGACAATCCGACATTCAACAAATATGTGCCAATTCCAGGGCATCTTGCAAACATAGCACTAAACCTGGAAAAATTATCTGAACTCATTGCTAATAAAATTTCTAATAAAATCCTTTATTCGGACAAAGCCGTAAATGAAGTTATGTTTCTGCTTCAGAGACTTGCCGAAATTATTCGGCCCACATCAGACATGATTCTGGCCAGAAACAGATTTTTGAGCAAATATGTTGAGGAATCTGCATCAGAAATCGTAAAAATGGCAGACGAATATGCAACGTTTCATGAAGATCGTTTAATCCGCGGGGAATGTCTTCCTGTTGCATCATCGCAATTCATTGGTATACTGAACGCAATAAAAAGTATCGCATGGCACGCAAAAGAAGTAACTATGAAAGTCCTTACATGAAAAGCATGGCATCAGTTTAAAGTCTGTTTTTCTAAAGCCCGACTTTCTCTCCGTTTACAATATCATTCAGCATTTTTTTATTAAGCAATTTCACTTTTCGGCCCTTCACTTCCAGGATAGTCCTCTCATTCATTTTTCTCAGTATACGGGAGAGTGTTTCAGGTATTGTACCAAGAAGGCTGGCAAGCTGGCCTTTGGAGATATCGATTTCCACATTATCACTATTGCCTGTCTGTTTGGAAAGATAAAGCAAGTATGCAGCAAGTCTCCCAGGGACTTCTTTTAGCGAAAGATCTTCTATCATCCTTGTAAAATGCTGGAGACGCATAGCGAGATTTGCCATCATGTTCATAACGACAGAAGGTTCGTCCTGAATAAGCGAGAGAAACTCCTTGCGGGGGAAAAAAAACACCCTGGTCTTTTCCAAAGCATCTGCATAAGCTGGGTAAGGGTCGCCGGCAAAAGCTGACACTGCACCGAGCAATTCCCTGGATGCTGCAATGTGCAGTATTTGCTCCTTGCCATCTGCCGACAACTTATACACCTTTACCCGCCCCTTGGTTATGATATAAAAACCGACTGCTTCATTACCTTCAGAAAAAATATTTTCTCCCCTGCCGAACTCCCTCTCCCTGAGAATACTTTCAAGCATTTTCAGAGCATTAATATCCAGTTTATGGAATAGAGGCAGTTTCGCAAGTAGAGACTGATGATCCTCTGTTTTTTTACTCATGGATAATGTAATACCACGATTAGGGGTTTGATGTCAAAAAACACTATCTTACTGTATTGATGCATGCATTTCTCAGGAAAAATCTGTTTAACCTACATTATTCATCAATAT
>CAYPIT010000218.1:0-2836 GCA_964410825.1 uncultured Nitrospiraceae bacterium | reverse complement strand
ATGGGTATGATGGGGGCAACCTATTATGTCATGCCTGAAGAGGCGGAAACTGACCTGTGGAGTGTTCCTCTTGCACAGCTGCAGTTTTGGGCGACAGTGATTGCCGTAGGTTCTGTTATTGTCGGCTATATAGTAATGGGGATTTATCCTCAAGCCAACATGGAGATATTCGGCACTAAGCTGTTAAATGAGGGTAGAGAGTACATAGAGGCCCCGAGATGGGCTGATATTCTGATTGTCATATCAGTGCTCTTATTTTTATTCAATTGTGTTATGACAGTTCTGAAGACCAAAAAGTTCACTGCTGTCCAGGGTGTGCTTCTTGGAGGGCTGACCTTCCTGGCACTGATGTACCTGCCGGGTATGTTCTATACAAGCAGCATGGTAAAGGATCAGTACTGGTGGTGGTGGGTAGTTCATCTCTGGGTTGAAGGTTCATGGGAATTGATTGCGGCGGCTCTGCTCGCTTTTATGCTTCACAAACTGCTGGGCACTGATGTCAAGGTGCTGGCTAAGTGGATGTATATTGAGGCTGGCCTTGTTTTATTTACAGGTATCCTTGGATTAGGTCACCACTATTACTGGATAGGGACACCGAAATACTGGCTCTGGATCGGCGGTATTTTCAGTTCGCTGGAACCTATTCCATTGCTCCTTATGGTATGGGATGCATTTAGAACAACACGCGAGACCCGTGGTGTTGTGCAGAACAAACTCGGCCTTTACCTGACGGTTTCTCATGCGATATTTAATTTTGTCGGCGCCGGACTGTGGGGAGTTATCCACACACTTCCGCAGGTGAACAAATGGACCCACGGGACCCAGCTAACTACGGCACACGGACACCTCGCGTTTTACGGTGCTTATGTTTTGCTTATAGTTGCAATGATCTATGTTACTCTTCCGTCATTGAGAGGAGTCAAAGAATATAACATGTCCAGAGGGTATCAGTCTTTCTGGTGGATGACAATTTCGATGATCTTTATCGTTATCACAATAACGGGCGCTGGAATGGTCCAGACTTATATGGAGCGGCTTCTGGGGCTTGATTATGTGACGGTTAAAGGGAACTATAATTTATGGTTCTGGATCTTCAGGACGATATTCGGAGTCGGGTTCCTGGTTGGAGTGGCATTACTCGTATTAGACTTTTTTACGCTTGGGAAAAAGCCCGTTTCTCAAAGCAGTTAGACAGGGTTAAAGCAGGGGCAGGAACATTTCTGCCCCTGCTATGACCTATCTCATATCTAAATATTATTTCTTTGTATCATAATTAGAGCATGAAGACGAGCAACATTCATTTGTACAGAAGGTTAACGCAGGTCCTCTTTTTTTTGTTAATCATACTTATTCCTGTTTTTGATATATTTCGCTTTGACAGTGATCTGCGCAGTCTCATTGTATTCGGAAGTGAGTGGGACCTGGGTCTGAAAGCGGGCTTTGACATAAATCAGTCTTTTGGCAATGCATCCCACGTAGCGTGGAGGTTTTTTCTTAAAGCTGTATTGCCCTGGATTGCAATCCTCGCTGTTTTCCCGATTTTAGGGGCGATCACCGGGAGGTTTTTTTGCGGCTGGTTTTGCCCGGAAGGGGCCTTGTTTGAACTGTTTGATTTTTTTACTGTGAAGATACTGGGCAGAAGGAGCCCTTTTACAAAAAAGCCGAATGATCCTGAACAGGGTGACGGTCAAAGGATTGTTTATGCAATTGGCGCAATGATCTGTATAGTGGTTATTCCGCTTTTTTTAGGGGTGATGATGACAGGTTACTTTGTTAAGCCCTCAACTGTCTGGAGCCAGGTAGTTAACTGGGAGTTTACATTCGGGGTCAAGGCGGGAATTATAGGAGTTGCGATTTACGCGTTTATTTCATCGTTGATAGTACGTCATACACTCTGCAAGTACGTCTGTTCAGCCGGACTAATGTTGATGTTGTTTGGCTGGGCAAGTCCGGCGTCACTGAGGATAAGGACGGACCCTGATAAGCTTGCCGGATGTACTGATTGTAAAGGGTGTGAAAAGGTGTGCTTTATGAATGTGAAGCCCCGGCTCCCGAAAAAGGACATAAACTGTGTCAACTGCGGTGAATGTATTGTGGCATGTCAAAAAGAGCTTGGTATGGAAAAAGCTATATTCAGTTACTCTTCATCCAGACTATGTGGCCTGCCTCCCAGAAAACCTGTAGACAAGTCGGACGGTGACCTATTAAATTTGAATAAATATGTTGGAGGATAATATTGTGAAAAAACTTGTTATTGACTATGATGAATGCATAGGATGCGGAACATGTGCTGAGCTGTACCCGGAGATATTTGAAATGAAGGACGACGAAGGCAAGGCTTACGTGATTGCCGGAGACAAATGCAGTAACTGTGACTGTGAAGAAGCAGCCGGTGTTTGCCCGGTGGAAGCAATAACTGTTCAGGAGGGGTAGAGAAGTGAGGAGTTATATGTTATAAGTTATAGGTAGGCGATATATTCCTTTAACGTGTAACTGACAAGCAAGACTTATAATATTCTTAAACATAGGAGGGCAAATGGAAATTCTGGACCTTAAAAAACTTATTAAATTTCAGCCTGACAAGATCACAAGAGAGATGCTTGATGATAAACCCGAGATGAGGATTGCATTGATGTGTCTGGAACCGGGACAGAAGCTGACCCCGCATAAAGCTCCAATGAGGCTCCTTATGTATGTTGTTGAAGGGAAGGGAACTATTACGGTAGGTGAGGAGTCTATTGTTGTTGATGAAAAAACCGGCATTCCATGTGATCCCATGGTTGAACATGGGTTTGCGGCAGACCAGGGGGAAAAACTCGTTGTGATGGCAATTGTC
>CAYPIT010000217.1:0-2837 GCA_964410825.1 uncultured Nitrospiraceae bacterium | reverse complement strand
ATTCGGCACAAAAGCAGGTGAATTCACACTCGGACCTGCAACAATGGACGCCAACCTGGTAATAAGCAAATCCAGAGGGCATTCTTCCTTCCGTGACAGATTTTTCGGCGGTGATCCTTTTGGTAGATATGAAGCAGAAATGATCTCATTGAGCGCAGATGCTCTCAACATATCTGTTCTTGCTCTTCCCGAGGAGCGCAGGCCGCCTGATTTCAGCGGAGCAATAGGAAACTTCTCAGTACAGATGGATGTCTCCCCCCGGACAATCAGGGCAGGAGACCCTGTAACACTGAAAACAACGGTAACAGGCAAAGGGAATTTCGGAACTGTGTCCGGTCCCGTACTGAAAAATGTCGATGATTTCAAAACCTATAAGCCAGAGACAAAGCAGGATAAGAGAAGCAAAACCTTTGAGCAAATCCTGATCCCCACTTCCGATTCGGTAAAGCAAGTGCCTAAGGCCCTGTTCAGCTTCTTTGATACATCTTCAGGAAAGTATAAAACTATCACAAAGGGGCCCTTCCCCCTGACAATCACTCAATCCGATAAAAAAGAAGAATTGACCATCATGGAAGCTCCTCAGACTCTTCAAAAAACATTCCGGACTGAGACACTGGGGCGGGACATAATTTATATCAAGGAATCTCCGGGCAAGTTACGGCGGAAAGGCAGCTACCTGTACAAAAGCCCTCTCTTTCTGGTTTTGCAAATAGTACCTCTGCTGGTCTTTGCAGCGGTGATAACCATCAAAAAACGTAAAGACAGATTGAGTACGGACATCAGTTATGCCCGTCGTCTTAAAGCGCCGCGTAAAGCTGGCAAAGGCATTAAGGAAGCAGAACAATACCTGAAAAACAATATGACTCAGGAGTTTTACGATGCTGTTTTCAAGACGCTGAGAGAATATCTTGGCAACAGATTCCATGCCGCTACCGGAGGTATAACCGTAGAGGATGTTGACCGCCTGCTGAAAGGGCATAATGCAGACCAGTCTGTAATTGAAATGGTAAAGAACATTTTCATGGAATGCGACATTGCACGATATGCGCCATCAGAGCTTGGCACCGAAAAAAGGCAGGCCACCCTTGAGGGTCTAAGAAAAGTTATTGATCACCTGGAGAGGACCAAATGAGCCGGTCTACAAAAAATATCATACTATATATAACTGTGGGGATATTGTTCTTCTTTTGTTATGCCCCCCCTGCACACTCCCTCAATGACAAAAACAGCGATGGCGGCTATATTTTCTACAAAGGGAACACTCTCTATGAAAAAGGTAATTACGAAGAGGCTATCATCGAATATTCTAAACTGATTGAGCAGGGCATGGAAAGCGGTCACCTCTACTACAACATCGGCAATTCATATTTCAAGAAAGGTGAGTTGGGGAAAGCCATACTAAATTATGAAAGAGCCAAAAGACTGATTCCAAGAGACAGCGACCTTAAATCAAACTACAAATTCGCACTGTCTCAAATCGAAGCGGACACATCAAAGTTATCAGGGATATGGATAGATAAATTATTTGGACTATCCGGCTTTTTATCATTGAATGAACTGACAGTGTTTACATCCTGTATGCTTATATTAATAGTATTGCTTTTATTAGCACGCTTATATGTCAGGATGGGCCGCAACACCTTCACCCTGCTGCTTACATCCCTGATCGTCATGCTTGCCTTTACAGTAGCATCCCTTTTAATCCGCATATCGGCAATAGACAAAGAGGCAGTAATTGTATATGACAGCCCTGAAGCCAAGTTTGAACCCTTTGAAAGCGCTACAACACATTTCACCCTGCATGAGGGAATGAAAATTTATGTTATTCAGTCTAAACAGGACTGGATAAAAGTAAAGCGTTCTGATGGGAAATCCGGCTGGGTAAAAAAGGATTCCGCGGAAATCATTTAAATCCGGAGTTTGTTATTCTTCATCGCAGTGTCAAAACAGCATTTAACCTGTAGCATTTATGACACAAAATTCAATTCTCTTTTTTAAAATACGGTTTAAAAGCAGACATTTTAATGCTGGCAGGAATTTTGCAATATTTCAGAACGGAGGGTTTAGTCATCACACTGTCAAGAACTGAAACACAAGCTGAACTTAAACAAATCAGGACGAATCCCCTGTCCAGAATTGAAACGTTCTTTAAAGAAAGAAAACTGAAAAAAGAGAAGAAACTTCTCCAGCTTCAGTTGGCAATTCTATCGGGCGGCATCACAAGAATGAAATAAGGAGGCAGATTGCTGTAAACTGCTTTTTTCTTTCTATTTATAAATCGCCTCACAATACCGACCTGCTCAAAATACTATAAATGGCATCTTGCCCGTTGAAATGAGCAGATGAATAGCTTCACATTAATCAGGCATTTTTTTCTTGACAATAGTAATCATCAATGATAGCCTAAACCACGGTTTCCGAAGTATCTGTTGTAGGCCCGGACCACAACGAGTTACTCTTTGTGGTCTTTTTTTATTTGTCGGGACAAAGCGATACTAAATCTTTATTTTTATTTCAGGAGGTAGTAAAAAGTTATGAACAATGGGACAGTAAAATGGTTTAACGAATCCAAGGGCTTTGGCTTTATCTCAAGCGATACAGGGGATGATATTTTTGTCCACTATTCTTCAATAGCAGGCGGTGGTTTTAAAACACTTCTCGAAGGTGATTCTGTAAGCTTTGAAGTCGAAGAAGGCGATAAAGGCCTGAAAGCAGTTAACGTAGTCAAACTGTAATTATTTATCGTAAGACCCTGAGCACTGTCCAGGGTCTTACGATTTTTTTCTTAACCGTTTTCTTCAATAACAAACACTACTTCCCCGCTTTTTTGAGACGGC
>CAYPIT010000216.1:0-2838 GCA_964410825.1 uncultured Nitrospiraceae bacterium | reverse complement strand
AGGGTTGATGTCTATGGCTATAACTCTTAAGGCGGTATTGGCGGCAGTCACTGCATGTATGCCCGAACCTGTTCCCATGTCCAGCACAGTATCGCCAGGGTTGACATGGATATTTCTCGCCATGTAAATGCTTGTGTAGTAATACCTCGGATTGAATACCTTTTCTGAAATGTTAAAAGTATTCCCCAGTATGGTGACACGGTGTCTTCCAAACTTCTGGACTGCCTTTATGAGTATAATTATGATTTGCTGCTTTATCCTGTTGAAATAATCCATTGCTGTTATAGTGCTGTTTTATATATGGGTGAACATCTTATATAAGCTGTTTTCTGGAATTATTGCAATTTGAGAGAGTGAAGCTAAAACTTATAAATAACCATCCCGGTCAGGAGCTTGGGATAAAAATATGTAGATTTGGGGGGCATTCTGTGGCCTGCAAGCGCTACTTCCTTCAGATCATGTATTTTTGTGTCATTAAGAAAAAAGACCGCCTCAAAAGAGTCTTTCACTGCTTTTTCCACTGCACGGACAGGGTCCATTTCATACTCATAATGCTCAATCTTCAGCAGTTTTTCAAATATGTATTTGTGCAAAACAGACACATCCAGTTTTTTTAAACAATCAGGCAGGTCAATTTCAATGTTGGATTCGCTGAATGTGAGCGTATAATAGGAGCCTGTATTTGTGAGGAACATGCCGAATGAGTGCATTGTTCCCTTCATAGTAGCAAACATTTTCTCTCTTGCCTCTTCTTCGGACATGTTATCGTCACTTATTTTATTTATATCAAAATATTGTTTAAGAGCTGCTTTGGGATGAATATCTGAATCTATCTCAACTATTCTGTGTGTTGGAAGAAGGGTCAATCCAGTGTCTTCCATATTAGAAAGGAACATTAGAACATAATTAAAAGGCTCATTGCCTGTTTTATTTAAGCCCTTTTCTTCCATCTCTTTTTTGAAGGCAAGGGCAGTCTCATAGCGGTGATGACCGTCTGCAATAAAGACATGTTTATCAGTCATTTCATTCTTTATGGTTTCTATTGAATTGCTGTCGCTGATTCTCCATAGGCGGTGGGTAAATCCGTCTCTGTCAACGGCCTCGATGAAAGGGGGTTCTTTTGTCAGCTTTTCAAGCAGCGAAGAAGTAATCCTTTCTTCACTGCTGTATAGAGAGAATATGGGACTTGTATTTGCACTACAGTAGCGGAGTATATTTAATCTGTCCGATTTTGGTTTGGAGTAGGTCATCTCATGAGGGTGAATTTTGCCGGAGCCCAGTTCTTCAATCTTCACTGCTCCCAGAAAACCAACAGTGCGCACGCACTTCCCGTTTAATGTATAAATCGTTTCGTAACAGTAATATGCAGGTTCAGGATCATGTGTGAACACCTCATTATTAAGCCATTCCTGGAGGTATGTTGCTGCCCGTGAATAGCGGTTACTTTTGTCATCGTCATCATCACTGTCTTTTCCGAAATCTATGCGAATTATGTTATGAGGGTCTTTTTTATATAATTCTTCCTTATACTTAGGAGATACAACGTCGTAAGGCGGTGCTATCACATCTGAGGCATTAACTTTGCCGGGATTATACAATATGCCTTTGAATGGAATTATTTCTGCCATGACGATTACTTTTTTTAAAATGCAAAATATCTTAACATTCGTAATGTATTAATTTCAAATTGTTTTCCTGGATTAAATAGTAACATCGGTGAATCCCGCTTTTTAGCAGGCGGTTACCTGCCTATTTATAATTTAAATACCTGTAAAAATTATATTGCATTTAAAATCATGTGAAACTACAATAAACAAATCATGTTTGTTCTCCATAAAGTTTCAGACTACTTAAGACTTATTAAGTTCTCCCATTCAATATTCGCGCTTCCTTTTGCGTTTACGGCTGCGCTTATAGCGGCTGACGGAATACCCACTTTTCATCAAATGTTCTGGATAACTGTTGCAATGGTAGGTGGAAGATCCGGTGCTATGGGCATGAACCGGATTGCTGACTGGAAACTAGATGCCCTTAACCCGAGGACAAAGGACCGGGAGATTCCAAAGGGCATTATGAAACCATTGGAAGCTGCAGTATTTACTACAATTGCATTTTTAGTTCTGTTACTCGCAGCGTACATGCTTAACCCTCTTTGTTTTAATGTTGCTCCATTTGTTCTTCTCGTTCTCATCGGATACTCATATACCAAGCGGTTTACGTGGCTCTGCCATATTGTTCTGGGTATTGCCCTCGCACTTGCCCCGCTTGGAGCCTGGATTGCTGTAAGAGGAACATTTAGTCCTGAAGTCCTGCCTCTCTGCTTTGCCGTAATGTTCTGGGTTGCCGGATTCGACACCCTTTACGGTCTGCAGGACATGGATTTTGATAAGAAGCAGGGTCTTTGTTCAATCCCCAGTTACTTCGGAGTTACGGCTTCACTCAGGATAGCAAGGTTATTTCATATAATTACAATTGGTCTGTTATTAAGCCTTGTCCCTATTTTTCACTTGAGCAACTCATATCTCTTCGGCATCCTGATAGCGTCTTCCCTTATGCTGTATGAGCATTCCCTTGTAAAGCCCACTGACCTGAGCAAGCTGAATATCGCCTTTTTCAATATGAACGGGTATATAAGCATCACAGTTTTTGTATTTACCCTTGTTCATTATATTATCCTCTGATTACGAAAGTATCTGAATGATGTAGAAATACATACTTTGTGCCTCTGTGCCTTTGCCCCTTAGTGCCTTTTTTTATTCTTTAATCTGAACAAACAGGATACTTCCTGCAATGACGAAGACAATCGGGCTTACCCATGGAGCGAGCCACGGTTGTAAT
>CAYPIT010000215.1:0-2868 GCA_964410825.1 uncultured Nitrospiraceae bacterium | reverse complement strand
TTATGGTGTTTTTTGTGATAGTTGTTGCTGCTGCCGAGGCAGCCATAGGCCTGGCAATCTTAATAGCATTTTATAAAAATAATCCCACTATTAAAGTGGATGAAATTAATATTTTAAAAGGATGATGAGTTGACATATGTAGGGGCGTATTGCAATACGCCCGTACGGAGATAAATTGATGATATATACATTGATACCATTACTGCCGTTTTTATCGTTTATCATTCTTATCCTGTTAGGCCGCAATTTTATCAGGGACAAAGCTCACTTTATAGCTATACCCGCGGTTGCCGGTTCTTTTCTGCTTGCTGTTTCTGCTTTTATGGATGTTGCGAACGGGCAGGTTATGAATATAGATGTATACAGCTGGATTGTGTCCGGTGATTTTAATGTTTCATTCGGTTTTCTGATTGACCAGCTCACTGCGGTTATGTTGATGGTTGTTACGTCTATCGGTACGTTGATATTTATATATTCAGTAGGATACATGCATGGTGACAGCGGGTATTACCGGTTTTTTGCGTACCTGAGTCTCTTTATTTTTTCAATGCTCATCCTTGTTATGGCCAATAACTTCCTTCTCATGTATTTTGGATGGGAAGCGGTTGGTCTCTGTTCATACTTTCTCATCGGTTTCTGGTTTCACAAGAAGTCCGCATGCGATGCCGGTAAAAAGGCATTTATTGTTAACCGGTTCGGAGACTTTGGTTTTGGTCTTGGTGTAATACTCATATTCCTTACTTTCGGAAGCCTTGAGTTTACCCAGGTTTTTGGACAGGCTGGAATCCTTGCCGGTCAGACGATTAATTTTCTGGGAACTGAAGTCGACCTTGCTACCATGATCGCCCTGCTGCTGTTCTGCGGCGCAGTCGGTAAATCAGCACAGGTTCCCCTTCATGTATGGCTGCCTGACGCAATGGAAGGCCCGACTCCGGTCTCTGCATTGATCCATGCTGCCACCATGGTTACAGCAGGTGTATTTATGGTTGCGCGGTGCAATCCATTATTTGTTATGTCAGCAACAGCCATGAACACGGTAGCAGTTGTTGGCGGCATTACCGCAATATTTGCAGCAACCATTGCGCTTGTCCAGAATGATATCAAGAGGGTAATTGCCTATTCCACTGTGAGTCAGCTTGGGTATATGTTCCTTGCCCTTGGTGTAGGCGCGTTCTCTGCCGGTATATTCCATTTATATACTCATGCTTACTTTAAGGCATTGCTCTTCCTTGGTTCTGGCAGCGTTATTCATGCACTTCATGATGAGCAGGACATGAGGAATATGGGCGGGCTTAAAAAATATATGCCTACAACTTATAAGGTATTTATTATTGCTACGCTGAGCATAACGGGTATTCCCTTCCTTTCAGGTTTCTTCAGTAAGGACGAGATTCTGTGGAAGGTTTATCAGCATGGTGACCTCGGTAAATTCCTCTGGTTCCTCGGTACTGTTGCAGCACTCTTAACAGCGTTCTATTCGTGGAGACTTATATACATGACATTTCATGGTAAATTCCGCGGCACCCCTGAACAGGAGAAACATCTTCATGAGTCTCCGCCGGTTATTACTGTGCCGTTATGGTTTCTTGCTATTGGTGCGGTCTTTGCCGGATATGTGGGGATACCGCCAATCTTTGCGGAACATGGTGATAAGATCGGGGAGTTTCTGGCCCCTGTGCTCGGACATTCGGAGGGACATGGGACTCACGCTGAGGAGTACTTCGTTATATTCGCGTCGATATTCGTGGCCCTGGCAGGCTGGTTTGTCGCACATATAATGTATATGAAAAAAACGGACCTTCCGCAGAAAATCGGTACAATGTTTGCGCCGATACATAAACTGCTGTACAACAAATACTGGATCGACGAACTTTACAGCAAGACACTTATTCAGCCTGCAATGAAGGCATCTGAAAAGCTCATCCTTGGATTTTTCGACAAAATAGTTATTGAAGGCATTGTGAATGGCGTACCAGCAGTGATTGCCGGTTTCAGCCAGGGAATCAGAAAAGTACAGACAGGCCTTCTATCAAATTACGGACTTGTTATGGCATTGGGTGCAATCTGTATTATAGGCTACCTGATCTTTTTGGGGTAAACAATGGAAAATGTGATTATGAATACTCTCGGTTATCCGATCCTGTCGTGGACAGTATTCCTTCCCATGATCGGAGTCATGGTACTCCTTTTTATGCGCAATGCAAATGCAATCAGGTGGACAACGCTGATTTTTACATTGCTCACCTTTTTTGTATCCCTGCCCTTATTAACACATTTTGATAAGTCCACACATTTGATGCAGTTCGTAGAGAAAAGTGACTGGATACCGTCATGGGGGATAAACTATTTTATCGGGATAGATGGTATCAGTATACTCTTTATTTTCCTGACAGCACTTCTCAGTATTCTATGTGTTCTTGTCTCCTGGACTTCCATAAATGACAGGGTCAGGGAATTTCATATGGCGCTTCTTGCTATGGAGACAGGGATGCTTGGCGTTTTTGTAGCTCTTGATTTTCTCCTGTTTTATGTATTCTGGGAAGCAATGCTGATCCCGATGTTTCTTCTGATTGGCGTATGGGGAGGTAAGAACAGAGTTTATGCTTCGATTAAGTTTTTTCTCTATACACTGATCGGAAGTTTACTGATGCTTGTTGGCATTATCGTGCTCTATTTTTACGGCGGCAAGACGCTCGACATCCTGGCCCTCAGCCAGGTTACCTATCCGCTGAAAATGCAGTACTGGCTGTTCCTCGCATTTTTCGCGGCCTTTGCTGTAAAAGTGCCTATGGTTCCGGTCCATACATGGCTTCCTGACGCTCATACTGTAGCCCCCACAGCAGGTAGCGTTGTTCTTGCCGGGGGGCG
>CAYPIT010000214.1:0-2880 GCA_964410825.1 uncultured Nitrospiraceae bacterium | reverse complement strand
CAAGATGTTTTAGTGGATTCATTACCGACGGGTGCTCTATGCAGGATGTTATAATGTGGCCTGATTTATGCTGCATCGCTGTCCCTAAAATGGCCATATTATTTGCCTCTGTACCGCCGGATGTAAAAATGATTTCCTCCGGCTTTGCCCCGATCAAATCAGCCACCTGATTTCTGGCTGTCTCTACAGCTTTTTTTGCTTTTACTCCGAATGAATGGGAACTTGACGGATTGCCGAAATTCTGCCTGAGGCTTTTATACATTGCATCAGCTACTTCAGGAGCAACTGGAGTTGTGGCATTATTATCAAGATATATCATTTGTAAAATATGGAGATCAATTTATTCAGCAAGGTCCCTGTGAGTTACCGTAATTTTCAGTTTTTGTTTTGACACAAATTGCTTTACTCCCTCGATTATGGCCGGCGACCGGTGTTTACCTCCGGTGCATCCAATCCCTATCGTAAGATAGCTTCTGCCTTCCTTGCGATAAAGAGGGATTGTGAAATCCAGGAGCGGCTTGAGTCTTTTTAAAAAATCTTTAGTGTCAGGCTGAGAGAGAACAAAGTTTTTGACTTTTGGCGACGTTCCCGGGAATGCTTTAAGCTCTTCAATGAAATATGGATTTGGAAGAAATCGTACATCGAACAGCAAGTCAGCCTCTAATGGAATACCGTATTTAAAACCGAAAGACATTAGATTGATTACCATGTCTTTCGATCCCTTTTGCAGGTAAGACTCGGTGATTAGTTTGCGAAGTTCATGGGGATTGAACGAAGAGGTGTCTATGATTTCATCTGATTCCTGACGAATGGGCTGAAGTAATTTGGCTTCTTTGTGAAGTGCTCTCTTAAGGTCCTTAAATCCCAGAGGATGAGGTCTTCTGCTCTCCTTGAACCTCCTGATTAAAACATCATCATCAGCTTCCAGAAAAAGAATCTCGATCTTATGATTTTCCCTTAATGCGGACACTGTCTCGGAAAAATCTGTCAGAAAGTTTCTCTCCCTGATGTCTACGCCAATAGCCACTTTGGAGATTGTCGGTGTTCTGTTGCCCAGGCCTACAAATGTTTCGATAAGTGTGGACGGAAGATTATCAACACAAAAAAAACCGCTGTCCTCAAATGCATTGAGCGCAACGGTTTTGCCTGCTCCTGAGAGTCCAGTAAGTATAATGGTCAGAAGCTGGCTTTTTTTAGGCTTCATTATTTAATAGGTTCGATAAGGCCCAGGTTCCCGTCATTCCTCTTGTACAGCACATTGATATTGCCTGATGACGCATTTGTAAAGACAAAGAAGGTCTTGCTTACAATGTCCATTTGCATGGCCGCTTCTTCAATGCTCATAGGTTTAATATTAAAGGACTTGTCTTTGATAATAGTGGGAGGTGTTTCTTCAGCGCCTAAAGTGACTTCTTCTCTGCCTTTTCCTTTTCTGTGGGATACTGTTTTTTCTTTATGCTTCTTCACCTGGCGGGCAAGCTTCTCAACTACCTCATCGATTGAAGAGTACATTTCTCCTGTTATGCTTTCGGCCTGTATAAAGGATCCGTTGGCTTTAAGCAGGACTTCTGCTTTATGCCTGTGTTTCTCGACACTGAATGTGACGTTTGCTTCTGAAATGTTAGTAAGATATTTATTGAACTTGCCGATTTTTTCTTCAGCGTATTCTTTAAGGTTTTTTGTGAGATCCATATGTCTGCAATTGATTGTTATATTCATTCGGGCCTCCTCTTGTTGTTGATTGTCTGGTATCAGTTAATTTTAGCATGAATAAAGAAACCTGCAAGCTAAAACCACTTTTTCCTTTTCATGTGGGATAATATTTTCAGTTCTTCCCGGTATTTTGCCGCGGTCCTCCGTGCAACGCTTATGCCCTTTGATTTCAGTATATCGACTATTTTCTGATCATTGAGCGGATGCTTCGAGTCTTCTTCTGAAACAATCTGACGTATAAGGTCCTTTACAGTGGATGATGACATGCTCCCCCGGGCAGTTGGTACAGAATTGCTGAAAAAATATCTAAAGTTCAGTAAACCTTGTGGACATTGTATATATTTGTTCGATGTTACTCTGCTTATTGTGCTTTCATGCATGCCCAGGTCCTCGGCTACGTCCCTTAAATTCAGAGGCTTAAGATGTTCACGGCCCTTCCTGAAAAAATCTTCCTGAAATTTCAGGATACTATCTGTGACTTTATATATGGTTTTGTTTCTCTGGTCAAGACTTCGCAACAACCATATCGCTGATCGGAGTTTTTCCTCCAGAAACTGTTTTTCTTCAGGACCCAGTGCCTTCTTGTTGGATAGAAGTTTTCTGTAATAATTGGATAATCTGAGCTTTGGTATGCCTTCATCATTAAGAGTGATGATAAATTGACCCTCTGATTCTTCAACATAGACGTCCGGTATAATGTGAATAGGCTCATCACTGGAAAAATTCCTGGCAGGCCTGGGCTCAAGCCCTTCAATTACTTTAATGGCATTTAGAATGTCGTCTATTGATATCTTGAGTTTCGCTGCAAGCTGCTTATATTTCTTGCTCTCCAGTTCAGAGAATCCATCCGTAATAATTTTTTCTACAAGAGTGTCCGTTAGATTTAAAGGACCAAGCTGGAGCAGCAAACATTCCTGCAGATTTCTGGCCCCGACTCCCGATGGATCGAGGCCCTGAGTATATTTCAGAGCTTCCTCGGCCTGTTCAACTTCTACCTTGGCCTGCTTTGCTATTTCTTCGATCGACGCTTGAAGGTATCCGTCATCATTCAGGTTGTTAATGATGATTTCTGCTGCATGACCGACAGAGTCGGGAACATTTGAAAGCCTAAGCTGCCAGAGCAGGTGTTAGTAGAGGGCTGTTTTTCCTCTGTTACGTTCAAAAGCG
>CAYPIT010000213.1:0-2882 GCA_964410825.1 uncultured Nitrospiraceae bacterium | reverse complement strand
GGCCTGAATTCATCCAAAAAAGTTTCATCACTGGATGAACTTTTTAATTTTGGCAATTATTATCTCTCACTTTTAAAAGCAGGCGTGGTGGCATCAGGCATAGTTCCCCCATGCTTTGAACACAGTGATATCCAGCTAAAAGATATTTTAGTTAAGCTGCTGAATAAATCCGGTGGAATTGAAGTAGTCACAAAAGTTAACGATATACCCAAAGGATCGAGACTGGCTGTAAGCACCACATTACTTGCCACAATTATTACCCGCCTGATGAGGTTAAGCGGACAAATTGAACAACAGACAGGCCCTCTGGAAGAAGATGAGCGAAGAGTGGTTGCTTCCAGGGCAATTCTTGGTGAATGGCTTGGTGGGTCAGGAGGCGGCTGGCAGGATTCAGGAGGTCTGTGGCCTGGCATAAAAGTCATAACAGGCAGGCACGCTGAAAAAGGAGACCCTGAATTTGGTGTCAGCACAGGGTGTCTGCTCCCGGAGCACAATGTTTTCAGGAAAGAAGATATCTCTAAAGATATAGAAAAGAAGATCATTGATTCAATGGTTCTGGTTCATGGTGGCATTTCTCAGGACGTAGGCCCTATTCTTGAAATGGTTACCGAGAAGTACCTTCTTAAATATAAAAAAGAGTGGAATGCCAGACTTAACAGCATAGAGTTGTTCGATGCGATAGTTCAGGCCTTGAAGGCCGGTGACATGAAAGAGCTGGGAAAACTTACAACAAGGGACTGGGAAGAAGCTACACAGCATGTAATTCCCTGGGTAAATAATGCATTTACATCAGACTTAATTAACAGGGTGAAAACAGAGTATAAAGAACAGTACTGGGGTTTCCTGATGCTTGGAGGTATGTCAGGCGGTGGAATGGCATTTATAGTTGACCCTCAAATCAGGGAAGTATTTAAAGATAACGTTGCCGGGATTATGAAAGAACTCAAACATAAATATATCTCTTCGCTCCCTTTTATTATTGATCCGGTAGTCTATGATTTTGCGATGAACCATGATGGAATTGTTGGTCGTATACTCAAGGGAAAAGAGGCAATAATGCCTGCCATGAATTCCATAAAAATTGAAAACAAGGAATATACAGAACCCGTACAGAAAGAAATTGATGAAGATGAAATCAGGGGGAAATACGGTTTTGATATAAAATCTCATGAGCATATCAAATCTCTTCTTAAAAAAGGCAAAATCGGCCTTTCCAGAAACCGGCTCCCTCTATCAGTCAGTATCGATGATGTCACGGAAGAAGACATTAATCATTTTGAAAGTGGGGATATAAACACTGATTATTATAAAACGGGCCTCAATTCTATTAAAAACAACGAAGTAGCGATAGTAACATTTGCAGGAGGTATGGGCAGCCGCTGGACAGACGGTGCTGCAGTTGTTAAAGCTATCAATCCCTTTATCAAGATAAAAGATAAATACAGGACTTTCATCGAGATACATCTTGCTAAAAGCCGTATGACAGGAAAAATATCAGGGCATAAATTACAGCATGTTTTTACAACAAGTTATCTGACTCATAATTCCATTGTCAGATACATGAGAAATTGCAATTATTTTGACTATAAAGACCGGTTATACCTTTCCAACTCTCAATCTATTGCGCAAAGGGTGTATCCGATGGAGAGGGATCTTATATTCTACTGGGAGGAACAGTCTAAGCAAAAAATGGATGAAAATGTACAGAAAGTTCAGGATGCCCAACATAATGCCCTGATTGACTGGACAAAATCCAGAGGGGAAGGAGAAGATTACAGTGAAAATAAGCCAATCATGAGATTTAATCCACCAGGTCACTGGTATGAAATTCCTAACCTTTTAAAAAACGGGGTGCTCAATAATATGCTTAGAGACAACTCAAATCTCAAATATCTCCTGTGCCATAATATCGATACTCTTGGATCATTTGTCGAGCCTCTTTTGCTTGGAATGCATATAACAGGACAATCAACAATGACTTTTGAAGTAACTCCAAGGAGAGTAGAAGATGTTGGGGGTGGGCTTGCAAGAGTTGATGACCATCTCCGATTGATTGAAGGGCTGGCACTGCCGAGAGAAGAAGATGAATATAATATGAGTTACTATAATACCCTGACTAACTGGATCAGTATTGATGCACTTTTAAATTTCTTCGAACTGGACAGGAAAGATATTTTAGAGGCAGGACATAAGGCTGAAAAGAAGAAACTTATAATTGAGGCCATTCGACGACTCGAAAATAAAATACCGACATACGTTACTATAAAAAATGTTAAATACCTCTGGGGAAGCGGTCAGGAAGATGTTTATCCTGTTACACAGTTTGAGAAGCTTTGGGGTGATATGACCGGCCTGAGAGACTTGAAAGTAAGTTATGTATCGGTCCCAAGATTCAGGGGACTGCAATTGAAGGATCCTTCCCTGCTGGATATGTGGGCAAATGATGGATCGTTTGATTATCTCAAAAACATAACTTCATTTCAAGATAATCAAGAAACAAAAGAATGAAATATAAAAAATAAAGAGTTATACATAGCGTCATAAATTATTACGCATGTTGTGTCATTCCCGCTTGTCGGGAATCTTTTTCCAGTAAGGATGCCGGACAGGCCGGCATGACAGACGGGGGAGGTAGTATGAGTGAGAATAAAAAAGTTGCGTTAGTCAGAGGCGATAGAAGAAAGGATAACATAAAAAAATGCCTTGCTCTTATCTTAAATGACCTTGAGTCTGTTAAACACGCGAAAAATATTTTAATTAAGCCAAATTTAGTGGCGATTACGCCAGATTTCGCAAATACACATATAGAGGCAGTAGAAGCTGTTATAGAATTTCTCCGGGAGATCGTCCCTGAAAGCCCTATAACCGTAGGAGAAGGTGCC
>CAYPIT010000212.1:0-2895 GCA_964410825.1 uncultured Nitrospiraceae bacterium | reverse complement strand
CCTTTTTACTAACAGCAATATAATAAAATATTAGTCAGTAATCATCCACTCATCATCATGAGTGTGCAGTTCTTTAAGTTCTTCAAAACCTTTATATTCCTGCTCCGGCCCCTTCAGCGGATAGTCTTTCCTCAAAGGGTAGCCTTCCCAGTCTTCCGGCATAAGAATCCGCCGTAAATCGGGGTGATTATTAAACACAATTCCGTACATATCGCAGGCTTCTCTCTCATGCCAGTTTGCGCCGTTCCATACAGTTACGACACTCTCAACAACAGGATCATCTTCGGGCAGCAGCGCCTTAATAAGAATCCTGTGTTCATGTTTCATGGAAAAAAGATTATATACAACTTCGAACCTGAATTTATTGTCCGGGTAGTCAACACCTAACAAATCAGCCAGATAGTCCATATGCGTATCAGGGTCATCATGAAGATAGCGGCATATTTCAAGGAGTTTTTCCCTCTTAACACTAACGAAAACCTGGTCCCTGAACTCCTTCACGTCCACGACCTCACTGAAAAACTTATCTTTAATCCTGTCAACTATCTCCAGGGGCTCCATCTGAAATGCTCCTTTTGGATTTTATCCTGGAGTTTCATAACTCCATGCATCAGCGCCTCCGGTCTTGGCGGGCATCCGGGGACATAAACATCCACCGGAAGAAACGTATCAACCCCCTGAACAGTTGCATATGTATCAAATATTCCTCCCGAGCATGCACAGCTTCCCATAGATAAGACATAACGGGGTTCAGGCATCTGATCATACACCCTTCTGACAACAGGCGCCATCTTTTTCGTTACTGTGCCGGCAATGACAATTACATCCGCCTGCCTGGGAGATGCCCTGAAGACAACTCCAAAGCGGTCAAAATCGTAGTGGGCCGATCCGGTCGCCATCATTTCAATAGCACAGCATGCGAGGCCGAACGTCATAGGCCAGAGAGAATTCTTCCTTCCCCAATTAATCAAATTGTCGAGAGTCGTTATAAAAACGTTAGAACCCGGTATTATCCTTGTGCCTTCTTCAACTTCAATAAGGTCTGTTTGTCCCTGGCTATTGTCGCTCATTCCCAGTTAAAGGCCCCTTTCTTCCAGACATACACATAGCCGACCAAAAGCATTAGTATAAAAATCATCATCTCTACAAAGCCGAATATCCCCAATTTATCATAAGCAACCGCCCAGGGATAAAGAAACACCGCTTCAACATCAAACACAACAAACAGCATTGCAATTATATAGAACTTAACTGAAAATTTATACCTCGGTTCTCCAATAGGAGGGTTGCCGGATTCATAAGGGAAGAGCTTTTGCGCATACGGCCGCCTTGGCCTTACAAGAAGCCCTGCCACCAAAGCACCGAGGCCAATAAGTGAAGCCATTACAAATACTACCAGGACCGGAAAATAGTCTGTTGGGATATAGGTTCCAGGCATTGTAGATTTTATACACAATATGCTATATCGCTGTCAATAAATATTAATCTTTTTTATCCATTGTTTTAACTTATTTATCCAGCAAAGGCAATAGGTCTATATATTAATGAAGATGAAAAAAGCTGGCTGGTATAAACAGTATCACCAAAAGGCAATTATATTGACCAAAATGCTATGTCAAACAAAAATGGAGAGCCTTATATTAATAGTTAAAGTTCTATTATTTTCTTCTTTTAAAAAAAATAGAAGCCTCTTATAATACACGTGTATGAAAAACATCTTCCGCCATCCTGACAACTCTATTGCGGCAAAGTTGATTGTTGCGATCGGTCTGTTGATGATCGTACTGAGTTTCATGTTCTGGTACGCCATTCTCCAAAAGCAGGAAAAAGATGTACTATCCATTGCTTCAAAATACGGCGATTCATTCATTAATTTCACCAAAGTAAGCACCCGGCACAGTATGTTGACTTTACACAGAGATGAGACCCGGCGCATACTGAAAAATCTGAGTACTCCGGAAGGGGTACAAACAGTTCAAATTTATAACCATAAGGGAGACATCGCTTTCTCATCCCATTTGGGGAATGTCGGGGAATCTGTTGACAGGGAATCAATATCCTGTACCGGATGTCATTCGAATATTAAAAAAGGCTCTCTTCTCAAAAATACGAAAAACAGGTCAGTGTATAAAGATGCGAAAGGTGTCACTTCGCTTAAAGTTGTCGATGTTATTTTAAATGGACCGGATTGCTCTACTGCTCAGTGCCACTTTCACCCGGCAGACCAGGAGATACTCGGGTTTGTCGAGGCCGAGCTTTCTCTGGCAGTTCTCGATGAGGCCCTTTTAAAACAGGGGCTCGCCCTGACAGCCTATGTCATCATGTTTGTCCTTACAGTCTCCCTGTTTCTCGGACTCATCCTGTATAAAATTGTGTCCAAACCCGTTAATGAGCTTGTTCAGGGGATGGAAAAGGTGGCTTCCGGTGACATGGACAATCCTGTTCAGATACGCTCAGTTGACGAAATAGGCAAACTGTCCAGGGCATTTAACGCTATGATCAGGGATTTGAAAGACGCCAGGGACCAGCGGGAAAAGTGGACCCAGACCCTTGAAGCGGAAATTGCAAAAAAGACAGAAGAGATAAAAAACACTCACGCCAACCTTATGCAGACGGAAAAGCTGGCCTCACTTGGAAGAATGGCAGCAGGTGTGGCCCATGAAATCAATAACCCTCTGACAGGAGTCGTAACATTCGCGCACCTCCTGAAACAGCGGGCCCCTGCTGACAGCACTGAAGCTGAGGATCTGGATATCATAATCGAGCAGGCCGAGAGATGTGCAAAAATAATCAAGAACCTTTTAACATTTGCCCGGGCCACACCCTCTGAAAAAGGCAAGGTGAGCATCAACGATGTGCTTAACAGGACAATTTTCATGGTTAAAAACCAGGCAA
>CAYPIT010000211.1:0-2903 GCA_964410825.1 uncultured Nitrospiraceae bacterium | reverse complement strand
GTTAATTATGACAGGAGTATTCTGAAGATATTTAATCAGTTCTTTAACCTCTCCGCCAGCTATAAAAAACGCCCTTCCCCCAAATGGTATCCCTCTCTTTTTGATTCGCGGTAGCCTTATATAGCCATAAGCACGAGTTGCAATGTATCCTGTGGTATAGTTGGGATTATCCGATATGCAAAGTTCCCCAATGACCAGGCGATATTTATGAACCTTGCTGGCCAGGATTAATGCTTCCTTTACCGTGTTGTTATTAATGTCCAATCTTGCCAGTTTTCTCGAAAGGGATGCCGATGCCTTTTTTGTTATTCCCATGCGAGTTACTCTGACTCCGCGCAACAGATCAGGTTCAAGCCGTACACCCTCAACATCCATCAGCATAGCTCCTCTCATAGTTATCCCGATAGTTAAGGCCTTAAATGCCTCTTCGGTTGCCCGCTCCGTGATCCCCACAGAAGAGAGGATTTTGACAGCTGCTTTCTTTGCAGATAGAGGATTGCGTGAGTTTATTGTACAGAGCGGCAGAGATGATATTTTTCGCGGGGTATCATCTAATTTTTCTATCGAGATCCGAATTTGATTCGCTCTTCCCTTGTCATGAGAAAATGCCCTGTTAGTATACTCTTTTACTATGTTTAACAGGGCAGTCCTTTCGAAGATGCCTTCGGCGCCGGAAATGTGAAGACCGCTTTTTGCCGCTCTCATCCTTGCGCTGTAATACGGTTTCTTTGGCATCTAAACCTCAAGCCCCATATCTTTTATCATCAACAGGTCGGCCTCAGGGTCCCTGCCCTGGGTGGTAAGGTAATTGCCTATTAATAGTCCATCTGCTCCGGCAATAAAAATATGCGAATTCAGATCCCTCAGTGTAGCTGGTCTGCCACCGCAAACCCTGATTTCGCGATCAGGCATAATTAGTCTGTAAATTGCGATGATTTTTAATGCTTCAGAAGGAGTCAGCATATCACTTCTGCCTAAAGGAGTACCGCTGACCGGGGTTAAGAAATTAATTGGAACAGAATCAACATCAAGTTCTCTCAAAGCAAATGCCATATCTATCCTGTCTTCCCAGGATTCTCCAAGTCCGAAGATTCCGCCACTGCAGACAGATAAACCGAGGGATTTAGCTGCCTCGATAGTTTTGATTTTGTCCATGTATGTGTGAGTTGTGCATATTTCACTGAAGAATTCTTCTGATGTCTCGAGATTATGATGATATCTGTGAAGGCCGGCAGCCTTCAACTGATTTAACTGTGTATTATCCAGCATGCCGAGAGTAGCGCATGGTAACAGGCCAGTTTCCCTGATTTCAGAAATAAAGCTGCATATAGCATTAAGTTCCTTATTTGATGGTCTTTTCCCGCTTGTTACTATACAGAAACGCCTTGTTTTATTTTTTTTTGCGATCGATGCAGCATATAGTATTTTTTCTCTGCTTGCAAGAGGATGAACTTTTATATTTGTTTTACTGTGCGCTGACTGTGCACAGAATGAACAATCCTCAGGACAGGCACCGGATTTGGCATTAATGATTGAGCACAGGTCAACTTTATTGCCACGGAATTTTGCCCTGATTCTGTTAGCTGATATAAAGAGTTCAGACAGTTCCGGTCCTTTTAATCTGGATAAGCTGACCGCTGTATTTCTATCAATTTCACATCCGGAGCCGGAATTAACCTGTTCAGTTAGAATCATCGTCTATTATCTAACTGTAGTCAGGCAGTTGTCAATAATATTACAACTCAAGGCAATAAGGAGAGAAAGCAGAAAAGGCAACATAAAGAAAGAAATGGTCAAAAATCCTTTTAATGCCAATTAAATAGGCAGTTAAAGCATCTAACTTAAAGCAAATTAGAAGCCATATCTAATCTCAAAGCTATTGAATTCGGCTTTAGCATCTGACCATTTTTCATCAATCATGGTGACTCTTGCTCCAGGCGGGCCCTGACGGCACCACTCTACAGCATTATGAAGATTTTCCACCTGTCCTTCAAAAAGCGCCTCAACGCTGCCGTCCGGCATGTTTCTGACCCATCCGTTCAGACCAAGGCTTAAAGCAATCTCTCTCGTACTTGCACGGTAAAAGATCCCTTGAACATAACCATGAATAATTAAATGGACTCGGGCCTTTTGCATGGAGTAATTTTAATATTTGCTTTGTTATTTGTTATATGTAAATGAAAGAATGCTAATTATAATAGATGCTAATTGCGCTCTTTTAAAATTTATCAATTTATAAGCTGATTAAACTTGTCTTTCCATTCCGGGTAGCGATGTACATAATTAAACCCACAGACTGTTTCAATATCTTTAGTTTTAATGATTTCGTTAATCTTGTGCCCTCCTTCAGCGGTTTTCTTCTTGGGGCCAAATGGATTGAATATCATTTCACCCCTGTAAATATGTACATAGTCGCAGATAAAAAGAATATCCTTGAATATATAAAACATAAACCCCGGAGTATGTCCATCAACATGAAAAGCCTCTATTCCGTTCTCGACAAAATTGTCTTTTAAAAAATTATCAAAAGTAAAGGCCTGAGAGATTTTGTGTACTGAGTCCAATTTGTTGATTCTGACTTTAGATGAAAAAAGCTGTCTGTACTGGTTTGAAGCCCCCAGGAAGTGATGATGCGTAAACATGATATCATCGACATGCAAAAGACTTTTATCAAAGCAGGAAGGGCAGTCTATCCAGTATCTCTTTTCAACTGTCGTAACACGGTAAGCGGAATGTTCAAGCCCCAGTTTAGGAACAGAGTTGAGACGAAATACGCTCTCGTTAACAGGTGTTTCTTTAACAGAATATCTGTTTGAGCACTCCTCAGAGGTCAGAAACACAGTATTTGGTGCCCCACAAAAAGGACAATATTCAGGATAGTACCCTATCATATTGAACCCACA
>CAYPIT010000210.1:0-2906 GCA_964410825.1 uncultured Nitrospiraceae bacterium | reverse complement strand
AAGCGCCAATACCAAGAGGCTCTATCAGATATCAAGATCACTTAATAAAAAAAGCTACTGGATACAATCGAAAGATGAGATCAAACCTGAGTGGTTTAACAATGCACAGAGTGTGGGGGTAATGGCAGGAGCATCGACGCCTGATTATACTACTAAAGATGTTATTAGCTGTATAAAATCATTATAATGCATATAATTTTGTCATTCAGGAATTGAGGGATTGCGAATTATCATTTTCCTTGCCGGACAATAACCATGAACCACTATGAGATGCTTCGTAAAGTCAGCCGTACGTTTTCTCTCTCTATAGAATACCTGCCCCCGGTCTTACGGGAAGCGGTTACCGTTGCCTACCTTTTATTTCGCATTGCAGACTGCTTGGAGGACCATCCTGCACTCGATGCAGAGCGTAAAGCCTATCTCCTTCGTATGTGGAGTGATGTAGTTACCGGTAGTTGTCCCGAACAGGATCTGATAGTGCAACTATCTGATCTTGATGATACCGATCCGGAGGTATATGTAGCACGTCATGCTGATACTGTTCTTCACTATTTAAATAATTTTCCGGAGCAACTCAGAAATATACTTGCCTCGCATGTGCATGAGACCTCACAGGGTATGGCAAGATGGCAGGAAAAGGGTCCCCTTGTTACTACCGAGGAAGAAATGGACGACTATATGCATCAGGTAGCCGGAAGAGTCGGATATCTGGTTACTGACATATTTTCCTGGTATTCACCGTCAATTCGTAAAATACATAGTAGTCTCATGCCGCTTGGACGTGAATTTGGACTGGCCCTTCAGACTGTAAATATCATCCGCGGCCTGCGTAAAGACTATGAACGGGGCTGGGTTTTTGTTCCCGCCACTTATTTTGAAAAATTCGGATTATCTCACGAAGAGTTTTTTAACAGCCCCAATAAGGACAAAGCGCTGTCGGTTATTGATCTTCTGGTTGATAAAGCAACACGTCATCTGAAAAATGGCCTTGCCTATATTACCATGCTGCCAAGGAAAGAACTGCGCATCAGGATTTCCTGTGCCTGGCCACTTCTGTTTGCCGTAAAAACACTTGCCCTGAGCAGGAACAATCCTGAGGCTCTGACATCAGAAGCAAAGATTACGCGCAGACAGGTAAAAAATATTGTGATTGTTTCAAGTATGCTTTGCTGGTCAAATTCTTGCCTTACGCGCTATTATCGTTATTTAGAAAAGTAACGCTGGCAACTATCACAGTTAGGGCAAAAAATCTGTTGTGTGAAAATCCTGTAAAGGTCAGCATATATGCTTTACATTCTAATAAGACAATGATAAGAAAAATGATACGATAAATGATGGGTGTCTACTACTCATAGATGTATCTGCAGAGGAGAAGATTGTGAGTATGAAAAAATTAATCGTTGTTGGAGCAGGCCCCGGTGGATTAACGAGTGCTATGATACTCGCGCACCGGGGCTTTGATGTTACTGTTTTTGAAAAAGAAGAAGTGGTAGGTGGGCGTAATGCACCAATAAAGTTAGATGGGTACACGTTTGATACTGGCCCCACTTTCCTCATGATGAACTTTATTCTTAAGGAAATGTTTGAAGAGGCGGGGAAAACTGCTGAAGACTATATGACCGCAAAAAGACTTGATCCTATGTACAGGCTTAAATTTAAAGATTTTGAACTGTTTCCTAATGATAACCGTGAGGATATGAGAAAACAGCTCGAATCACTGTTCCCCGGTAGTACCGCGGGATTTGAAAGATTTATTAAAAATGAGAAAAAGCGGTTTGATAAACTTTTCCCATGTCTGCAGAAGCCGTATTCCCGCCTGACTGATTATCTTGACCGCCGTTTTATCAGGGCCATCCCCTATTTTTCACTGGGTAAGACGATGTTTCAAACACTGGGTGAGTATTTTGATAATTCTGATCTAAAGGTCTCATTCACCTTTCAGTCGAAATACCTGGGCATGTCTCCCTGGGAATGCCCGGCGGCGTTTACCATGGTACCCTTTATTGAGCATGAGTTTGGTATTTATCATGTTATAGGGGGACTGAATGCCATATCACTGGCGATGGAAAAGGTTTTTGTGGAAAATGGCGGGACCATTCACAAAAGCACACCGGTTAAAAAGGTTATAATGGAGGGAAGGAAGGCCAAAGGTGTTGAGCTTGAAAACGGGGAAAAGTATTACACCGATGCCGTAATAGTTGATGCGGATTTTTCCTATGCAGTTTCAAATATTTTCGATAAAAAGTGTATTAATAAATATACCCCGGATAAGCTTGACCGGCTTGGCTATTCATGCTCTACGTTCATGCTCTACCTTGGTGTCGATAAAACCTATGACATCCCTCACCACAATATCTTTTTTGCCCGTGACTATAAAGCAAATATTGAAGACATTGTTACTAACAACAGACTGTCGGAAGAAAGCTCGTTCTATATCCAGAACGCCTCTACAACCGATAACACCCTTGCACCGGCTGGTAAATCTACCATCTATGTTCTGGTGCCTGTTCCCAACAACAGGAGCGATATTAACTGGGATAGTGAGCGAGACCGATTCAGGGATCGCGTCCTTGACCAGGTTGAAGAGAAGTCGGAGCTGAAAGATATCAGAAAGCATATTGAAGTCGAAAAGGTAATTACACCGAAAGAATGGGAAAAGGAATACAACGTCTATAATGCGGCCACCTTCAATTTACGACACAACATTGCTCAGATGCTGTATTTTCGTCCTAGAAACAAGTATGAGGAGTGTGATAATGTGTATCTTGTGGGGGGAGGTACCCATCCGGGAAGCGGCTTACCCACCATTTATGAATCGGGCCGCATTTCAGCAAATCTCTTATGTGAAAAGTATGGGGTGCCGTTTGAGCAGCCATCTTCTTTATATGTTAAGGAAACATTCAGTT
>CAYPIT010000209.1:0-2938 GCA_964410825.1 uncultured Nitrospiraceae bacterium | reverse complement strand
TGCAGCAAGGATTTACAAGCCGTAGTAGATGGCTACTGCAAATTCTGGGTTTAATCACAGGTAGTAGCTGCCGTGTGCAATGTACTAAGAATCCTGAAGGATCTCCTTTTAAATTCATCTGATTTAAGCGTATACATTTTTTCACGGTTTTTCATATAGAGATCAAAAGCAATGAGCGCAATTTTATCAACCCTTTTATTAACTTCAATAACACCATCAATCAATGTTATACTTGGGTGTTCTTTTTTGAATTCATCAAAAATTATCTGTTTCAGCAAAAAAATAAAGTTCAAGGAATGTAAGGGAGAACAATCCTGCACAGACTTGATTTTAATAAAATCATCAAGTGCAGAGCATATTTTATCAGGGTTCATTTCTCCTGTCAGTTCATTATAAAGAGCACCAAAACATTTTACCATTGCTGCCCCCACAGGATTTGCAAATTCATCTTTTTCATGCAATAAATACTTGATTGTTTCCGGCGGATATGTTTCAATGGCCTGCAATTGCCATTTTTTCATAAATTCCGTTCTCTTGTTGATTAAAATATTCTTATACATAATTATTAGTACTCCTTAAATTTTTTGTATTAGAATTATTACCCAAGCTAAATGTAGAGTATCTTTTTTACTTTATCAAGTATAAAAACTGAAATTCCAAATATTTTTTGATAATTTTGAACGAAAATCTCCCTTGTGAAGGAGGTAGTACATGCCGGATGATACTCCCTTGTTAGATGAATTGGAAAAGGGGCCCTGGCCGAGTTTTGTGAAAGAGATGAAGCGTGCGGCTGAAAAAAATCCTGCCGCCAGAGATCTTCTCGGCATTGTTGAATTATCTTACAAGGACGGAGTCACACACTGGAAGCACGGCGGGATTGTTGGTGTAAAAGGTTATGGAGGAGGAGTCATTGGAAGATATTCCGATGTCCCTGAAGAGTTCCCCCAGGCGGCACAGTTCCATACCCTGCGTGTAAATCATCCTTCCGGGTGGTTTTATAAAACAGACGCACTGAGGAAACTCTGCGATATATGGGAAAAATATGGGAGCGGACTGACTAACTTCCATGGCTCTACAGGTGATATAATACTGCTCGGCACCAGCACGGACAAACTGCAGTCCCTTTTTGATGAACTGACTGAAATCGGATTTGATTTGGGGGGGTCCGGGTCAGATTTAAGAACCCCGGCATGCTGTGTGGGGCCGGGACGATGTGAGTGGACCTGCTTTAATACTCTCGGCCTCACCTACGACCTTACTATGACATTCCAGGATGAGCTCCATCGACCCAGGTGGCCGTACAAGTTTAAAATAAAGGCATCCGGCTGCCCCAATGACTGTGTTGCCTCCATTGCACGGGCGGACTTTTCAATCATCGGAACCTGGAAAGGCAGTATTAAAATTGATCAGGATGCGGTAAAAGAATATGATGACAAGGGCTTTAACATTAAAGAAGATGTTGCGGACAGGTGCCCGGGCAATGCTCTTACATTTGATGCAAAATCCAGGAAACTTACCGTGAACCCCGCTGACTGTCTCAGGTGTATGCACTGTATCAACGAAATGACCAAGGCCATCAGGCCTGGGAATGAAAGGGGTGCCACAATATTGATTGGAGGAAAGGCCCCGCTTCTTCGCGGTGCTTTTCTATCGTCGGTTATTGTTCCTTTTATGGAAGTTACCCCGCCCTATAATGAAATCAAAGATCTCTTAGAGAAGATATGGGATTGGTGGGATGAACACGGAAGGAACCGTGAAAGAATAGCTGAGCTTATTCAGAGACGGGGATTAAAAGAATTCTTAAGGGCAGTTGACCTGAAACCGGCTCCCCAAATGGTGAAACATCCCAGGGCTAATCCTTTTATAATGTATTAAAATTTGATGTGAGGAGCTTTTTAGACATGGGGAAAACAGATATTGGTCCTCCTGACTATCGTGAAATGCTTCCGGAAATTATTAAAAATAATTTTGGAAAATGGAAATATCACGAGATAGTAACTCCGGGTGTTATGGTTCATGTCAGTGAATCAGGTGATGAATTATATACAATACGCGTAGGTTCACCCAGGCTTGTAAGTATAGATTTTATCAGAGACATATGTGATATCGCCGACAAATACTGCGACGGGCATTTGCGATTCACCAGCCGCTACAATGTCGAGTTCCTCACCCCTAAAAAAGAGAATGTTGATCCAATTGTCGATGAGGTCAAAAAGCTCGGCCTGCCTGTAGGGGGCCTGGGGGGGGCTCTTTCAAATGTAGTCCACACCCAGGGATGGATTCACTGCCATGCGTCAGCTACTGATGCTTCGGGCCTTGTTAAGGCAATCATGGATGAGCTCTATGAGTACTTCACAGAGTTTAAACTTCAATCAAAGGTGAGGATAGCCGTAGCCTGCTGTATCAATATGTGCGGAGCTGTCCATTGCTCAGACCTGGCGGTTGTAGGAGTTCACACCAAATATCCAAAAGTTGACAATGAAAAACTGGCCCAGTCGTGTGAGATTCCCAATGTTCTCGCATCCTGCCCTACTGGAGCAATCAGAAGACACCCTGACAAAAATATAAAGGGAGTGGAAGTCATAGAAGAGCGCTGTATGTTCTGCGGGAACTGCTATACCGTGTGCCCTGCAATGCCGCTGGCCGACAAGGAAGGTGACGGACTTGCCATATTTGTGGGTGGCAAGGTTTCCAATGCCAGGAAACCTCCCATGTTCTCAAAACTTGCGGTTCCTTTTTTGCCCAACAACCCCCCCCGCTGGCCGGAGGTGACCGGGGCTCTCAAGAATATCCTTGAGGTGTTTATAAAAGATTCCCGAAAATACGAGAGAATAGGGGAGTGGATTGAAAGGATTGGTTGGGAAAAATTCTTTAAGCTTAGCGGTAGTGAATTTACAGAACAGCATAGAAATGATTTTACCGGTGGAACCTGCACCTC
>CAYPIT010000208.1:0-2944 GCA_964410825.1 uncultured Nitrospiraceae bacterium | reverse complement strand
AAAAGATCGAATACTTCCTTGAGTTGAATAGCTTTATTCTTTACACCACAGAGACCCAATACAAACGGCAACCCCGTGTATTTGTACCATAACTCCCCGAGATCATAAATTTCCGGGACACCATGCCGATTACCGGAGGACGATAATTTTTTTGCCTGTACCAGTGCTGTATCTCCTATATGTAGAACAGCTGAAAATGTCGAAAGGGTTTTCCTGACACTGCGGTCATTTACAGATTTGAATCTGCAATTTAATGATAAAAAATCTTTGAGAATAATTTTCAATAGAATCGAGGATGTTTCAGATTCTGAAGAAACTGCTATCAACTTGCCATCAAGTTCATTTATTGGATATTTCGAGAAAAGTAAAATGCTCCGTATCGGTCCAAATGAACTGATCGAAAAACATGGCAGGAGCAGGTATTTGCTTTTGTTTCTCAGATACTCAATCGAAGATGAAGGACTGATATCAAGTTCATCCTCCCGAAGCATTTTATTTAGCCGGGAGGGAACGCCTTTGACAAACCTGTACCTGGAAATATCACATCGCCTGTCGAGATAATGAAAGACAGGGAATAAGTTGGCATACTGAATTTTTCCTATCCTGAGTTTAGTCTCCCTCATAATTCTCTTAAATAAGCCGAGTCTGATTCAAAACAATGATTGCAGTATAATTTTCCGAAAATCAAAAACAAAAAAATGATTATTAATTAGAGTCTGTGAATAAATAATTGCTTAAATAATCTGTCTTTCCACGACTTGATCGTGGAATCCAGTGTTTTAGATTATTATGGTTCCACGTTTTCACGATGATAAGTCTCGATTGTCCAATCAAGCTTGCCCTCTGACTTGATCAGGGGGCCGGACAATGACAAAAACTGACTTTATACATGAACACTCATTATCAATGATAATAATTTGATAATATTTTATCCCTTGATTACTCCAAGCGGTTTGAGCTTTGCAACCTTTTCTGATAAACCGGCATTATGAACAACATTAACAACATTGGAGACATCTTTATAGGCTTCAGGCATCTCTTCTGCCAGAGTTCTTCTTCCGGTTGCTCGTACTATTATACCCCTATCCTCCATCTCTCTCCAGATAGCCCGACCTTTTGCCTTTTTTATAGCCTTATTTCTTGATAATGTTCTTCCGGCACCGTGGCAGGTTGATCCAAAGGACTCTTTCATGCTTTTCGGAGTGCCAATTAGTATAAACGAGGCTCTGCCCATATCACCCGGAATTATTACCGGCTGACCTGATTTTCTGTAAATTTCGGGAAGTTCTGAGTGACCCGGCGGAAATGCCCTTGTTGCGCCTTTTCGATGGATGATGAGTTTCTTTCTTTTGTCGTTTACAATATGCTCTTCCACTTTAGCTATGTTATGTGCCACATCGTACATGAGACTCATGCCAAGCATGCGTGGTCCGGCTTTTAAAATTCGCATAAAAGATTCGTTTACCCAATACATGATGAACTGTCTGTTTGCCCATGCATAGTTGGCCGCGGCTCTCATAGCTGACATATAATCCCTTGCTTCAGGGCTGTCAAAAGGTGCACATGCCAGCTCCCGATCAGGAAGGTTTATGCTGTGCTTCTTCGCAGAATGCCGCATCACTTCAAGAAAATCAGTACAGACCTGATGTCCAAATCCGCGCGAACCTGTATGGATCATTACTGTAATCTGATTCTTGAATAATCCGAGACTGGATGCAGTTGTTTCATCATAAATCTCATCTACATATTGAATTTCGGTAAAATGATTCCCGGATCCTAATGTTCCCAGCTGTTCTCTTCCACGTTCATAGGCTCTTTTGCTAATAAGATGCGGATCTGCTCCTTCAAGGCATCCCTGGGATTCTGTATGGTCAAGATCTTCGCTACTTCCATATCCCTGCTCGACAACCCACCGGGATCCACTGACCAAAACTTTTTTATAATCTTTAGCATTTAGACGAAGTTTGCCTTTTGATCCCACACCAGCAGGTATTGTCATATATAATCCTTCAATGAGGTCTTTGATATCATTTGAAATTTCTTTTTTAGTGAGGTCGGTTTTCAGAAGCCTGACTCCGCAGTTAATATCGTATCCCACTCCACCCGGAGAGATGATTCCCTCTTTTAGATCAAATGCGGCTACACCTCCGATTGTAAAACCATAGCCTGTGTGAATATCAGGCATTGCAATAGATGAACCGACGATTCCAGGCAACATCGCCACATTTGCAACCTGGTTTATTGATTTTGGCTCAAGACTTTTTTCGAGCGTTTCATCTACATAAATAACACCATTTGTACACATGCCGGCCTTGTAGCCTTTTGGTACCTCGAGTCTGTTACTGTCGATTCTGCGAAGTTTTTCTGTAGACATCAACTAATCCATATTATGCATCTGGCAAAGCAGGTATCAAAGAAAAAATGATTTGAGGAGCGGCTTTTTCCGATTCGGTTTTCGATACACTGCGCATATTAATAAGTCATGTAGGTCTGTGTCATCTGAATGCTTGTTGACGTATTCAAAACGTTTTTTATTGATACCTGCTTTGCCTTAAAATATATCTTATTAATGCGGATAATATGTTGTTGTAATTAACCGGTTGACTCTATTTTTACAGTGTTGATCGGATGTTCCCCGTTAGAGGACAGGCGGGTCAGCATGTTTATTTTTGCGAAAGGAAAATGTGTGGGCACAAAGAGTGTTCCTTCTGGTACTTCTTCAGAAAGTTTGGCTTTAAGAAAAACTGATCCCTGCCTTGAACTGATTTTTACATGGGAATTTCCTGAGACACCGTATTTTCCAGCATCCCTTTTATTAATTTCAAGCAACGCTTCGGAGATTACAAGGTCAAGAGATTTTGAACTTGTTGACATGATACCGGAGTGCTGTAAAACATCTCTGATGACCAGTTTGAAAGGGTATTCACTGTCAGGCTCTTCAGTA
>CAYPIT010000207.1:0-2986 GCA_964410825.1 uncultured Nitrospiraceae bacterium | reverse complement strand
ATATCGAGTCTGTTTCATCAATAATCAAAAAAACTGCTGACGAGGCACAGCAATCCTCCTCAACAAGTAAACAGCTTTTTGAAATGGCGACATTCCTTCAAAATATGGCTGAAGAGTTTAAGCTCCAGAAAAGTACAGTAACAATGCAGGAGCATGCGGTTATTGCCGGTCAAGGAACTGAAATTCCTTCTTAAGCCTTAAGTATTAAAAGAACTCCGATAATACCAGTCATAATATCCCATTAGCACACTGATCTGTCAATTAACTTTAGTAAATATGGCTTAATGCATTGTTTTTATTCGTAATTGTCAGAAATATATAGTAAAAGTCTTTCCCTGATAAATAAAAGTCATTCTCCGACTTGATCGGGTATCCAGTGGCTCTATAAAAATATTTTAATATTTGATGAGTTATGGCTAATTGCATTGCGATGCTTACTGGATCCTCCGGTCAAGCTGGAGGACAACAACAGTGGGGAACTCCTTCCCCCCGAACATTTTAGTTGCCTAATTAGAATCGACAATTTATAATAATTCGCTTGAATTACTATGATCTAAAACTCATGGAGGTATGATGAAACTGAAAGGTAAGAACGCTCTAATCACAGGGGCTGCACAGGGTATAGGCAAATCGATCGCTTTGGGAATGGCAAAGGAAGGCTCAAATGTCGCAGTAGCTGACGTAAATGTTGATATGGCGGAAACAACCGCCAGCGAAATTCAGTCTTTTGGAGTAAACGGTATTCCGATTAAACTTGACGTTTCCCGCCATGATGACGTTACGGCTGCATTCGAGACATGCATTAAAGAATTGGGCTCTGTTGATATCCTTGTAAATAATGCAGGAATCACAAAAGACACGGTACTTCTGAGGATGAAGGAAGATGATTGGGATGCTGTAATTAACATTAATTTGAAGGGATCTTTCTTATGCGCTAAAGAGGCCGTAAAAATCATGGCAAAGCAGCGATATGGAAAAATAATCAGCATATCTTCCGTTGTCGCCTTCATGGGCAATCCCGGACAGGCCAATTACAGTTCATCCAAAGCCGGCCTGATCGGACTTACCAAAACTATTGCCAGGGAATATGCAGCTCGCGGCATAAGGGCAAATGCTGTTGCACCCGGATTTATCCAGACAGCGATGACTGATGTTCTGTCAGACACAGTGAAAGATGAAATGAAAAAAGCTATTCCACTGGGGCAGTTTGGATCACCTGACGACGTTGCTTCAGCAGTTATATTCCTTGCTTCAAAAGATGCCGATTACATTACCGGGCAGGTAATCCATGTTAATGGCGGCATGTACATGTAACAAATAATCATGCTGTAAAATGAAAATTTTGTACCAAACATGTATAATGATGATTTGCTAATCTGAATTTAATTATAAATATAAAACAAATAAAATGGAGGTGCTAGATGTCAGTTGAATTAAAAGTGAAGGACATAATAGCAAAACAGCTCGGTGTCGATGGTGAAAAGGTAACGCCAGAAGCATCTTTTATTGACGACCTTGGTGCTGATTCACTTGATACTGTAGAGCTTGTAATGGCTTTTGAAGAAGCTTTTAATATTGAAATCCCTGATGACGATGCAGAGAAAATATTGAAGGTTCAAGATGCAATTAAATATATAGAAGAAAAATCCGCCAGCTAATCACCAATATTATATATATATCAATCATAGCGTAGCAGCTTAGTCAGCCAGGGTGCCGTTTTATTGCATAAATAGATTTGATGCAGTGTTTTCCGGTCTGACTAAAAATTTTATATACGAAAACCATGAAGCAAAGAAAAGTGGTCATAACCGGGATTGGGATGGTAACTCCCCATGGCACTGGGACAGAAAAGTCCTGGAAGGGGCTTGTAGAGGGCCGCTCTGCCATAAGAAGAATAACGCTTTTTGATCCCGGAGACATACCCTGCCAGATAGCCGGTGAAGTGCCTGATTTTGATCTTGACAGGTTTATTCCGTTAAAAGAGCAAAAAAAGATGGACAGATTTATCCACTTTGGCGTTGCAGCTGCTTCGTTGGCAATGGAAGATTCCTCTCTTAAAATCACCGAGAACAATGCAGACCGTATTGGGGTTATAGTCGGTGCCGGTGTCGGCGGATTACCTGCAATTGAACGCTACAAAACAAGCATGCTTGAAAAGGGATATAAAAGAGTGTCTCCTTTCTTCATTCCTATGACATTAATTAACCTTACTTCCGGCCAGATATCGATACGTTTTGGAATCAGAGGGCCAAACTCTGCTGTTGCCACTGCATGTGCCTCAGGCACTCACTCAATCGGCGATGCCTTTAAACTCATACAGCATGGAGCTGCCGATGCGATGATCGCAGGCGCATCAGAATCAACGATATGTCCACTGGGCATAGCAGGATTCTCCACAATGAAAGCCCTGTCAACCAGGAACGATGAACCTGAAAAGGCCAGCAGACCGTTTGATAGAGACCGGGACGGATTTGTAATGGGAGAAGGCGCAGGTATTCTTGTTCTTGAAGAACTTGAGCATGCATTGAACAGGGGAGCAAAAATATATGCGGAATTAATAGGCTACAGTTTAAATTCTGACGCATACCACATAACCAGTCCGGCACCTAATGGACAAGGCGCAGCAAAGTGTATGGAGAATACTCTGAAGGATGCCGGTATTCGTCCCGAGGAGGTAGACTACATTAACGCTCATGGAACATCAACAAAATATGGAGATGAACTTGAAACATCGGCAATTAAAAAGGTATTTGGAAAACACTCTTACAGGCTCTGTGTCAGTTCCACTAAATCGATGACAGGACACCTGCTCGGTGCTTCGGGTGGAGTGGAAGCTATATTCTGTGTGCTGAGCATCAAAAATAAAATTGTACTTCCTACAATTAATCTGGACAATCCTGACCCTGAATGTGACCTCGATTATGTACCTAACAATGCAAGACCTCTTGACCTAAATATTACGATGTCTAATTCCTTTGGATTCGGT
>CAYPIT010000206.1:0-2999 GCA_964410825.1 uncultured Nitrospiraceae bacterium | reverse complement strand
CTGCAGAATTTTTTCCATGTCCTCTGCACATGAAATACATGTTATATCCGTCGCCTGAAGTTTCATTTCTTTAATACTCATTATAAAACCTGCGATTGAATAGAATTACCCAAATTATTCCCCGGCAAAGCCTGTCAGTAAAACAGATTCCTGAAAATAGCATACATTATTCTATATCCTATAACAGCTATGCCTTTTATGTTTCCTGTAAATTTTGATTTGCCCGTACCTGCACGGTAACTTACCGGCACCTCGGTTATTTTAAATTTCCTCCTGACCGCCTTTATCTGCATCTCTATCGTCCATCCAAGATTGTCGTTCATATCAAGTTCCAGTAATCTGTCAAACTTAATAGACCTGAAAGGACCTAAATCTGTATAGCTAAACCCATATAATATTCTTATTAAACCTGTTGCCAGAAAATTGCCAAAAAGCACAGGAACCCTTAGAGCGCCTTTCTGCGCTTGCCCCGTGACCCTCGAACCAAGCACCATATCATAATTCTGACTTATAATCGGCTCAACAAGTCTAATGATCTCATCAGGATAGTCACTATAATTTCCATCAAGAAATACCGCTATATCCGGTTTTTTATTCTTGAGGTACTCTATTGCTCTCAAACAGGGATAACCATAACCTCTCCTGGATTCAAACAAAAGAGTGGCCCCTTTTTCCCTGACGATCGCAGGAGTTTTGTCATCGCTTCCATTGTCCACCACTACAACTTCATCCACTAAATCTTCAGGAATATCATTCAGAACAAGCGATATGGTCTTTTCCTCATTAAGCACCGGAATTATCACAGCTATTTTTTTATTGTCTAACATAACCTTTTATATTATCGAGGTTGAACCTCGATCATTTGACGACTACGGCCACCTCACCATCTTTTTGATAAAAGGCTTCACAATGGGGCTTGCTTTTATTGCCTTAACAATTTTCTCTTTAATATTATCAGAAATATCCCGTGATATGACTGCAAACTGATGATCAGGATCAATTGTTTTATCAAAATCGATCTTGCGAATCAATTGAGGCTGGTTACATTCAATAATGCTGTCTTTCTTGAGAAAGAGAAGTTCTTTATTGGTTACCTTAATCAGACATGATAATGCGCTTTTGTTCGTTCTTCGATAAAACCGCTCCCTGTTTTCGATTTGAGAAGTAATAACTGTAAGTAAAAGACTTGAATCGTCAGTGATCGGAACGCTTATGTGATAATGGGGAGGCGCCTCCGGAGCGTGTTCGGCATTTTTGAAATAACAGACACAGAAACCTGAAAGGGATTTTGCAATCAGTTCCGGTGGAATCTCCACCATTAATCAAATTTGCCGGTGAGCATTTTCTCGGATTCTTTCACATGCGTGCGGGGCATAGCTATCGGGTCATTTCTTAATGTGGACAGAAGTTCTTTGGTATGAATCCGTTCCCTTTTCGTCCGTTTGTTTTTAAACAAGTCCTCATACTTATACCACTCAGGATATTTGTGTGTATAATCCCGCAATTCCCACTGCCTCATCTTGCCGAACTTATTGATAACAAAATCAAGGGCTTCTTTATCTGTATCTGATAACATATCAAAAACATATCTTGTTTCCGGTTTTGCCCTGAAATTGTTCTTATCAGTTTTCTCGATTAAAGAGGAAGCGTACTTGAATGCCTTTGTAGAAGTATTGAAGGAATCAAAACTAAGAACGTCCTTGACCGTTGCGCCAACAGGGCCATGCTCCATAGCATAATAATCATCATTCGTAATCGTTCTTCCATAACGGATAAGATGGTATTTATCAGCAAGATAGATGAGTTTGACAATTTTAATTTTATCGGCTTTTTTTATTCTTTTAAGCATATAGTGGATTGTTTCAATTATGGTGGATGTTTCTATCATCGATAGTATCTCTTACAATTTTAACGGAAGTGCAAATCTTATACTTTAATTATAACAAATGAATATATTTGTTTATGATCCTGCCCTAAGATTTTGTTTTATAACAGTTAGCAGTTGAAGATGTCAATTAAAATATAAGTATAGTGGCAACAATCCAGTTACGGGTTTAAAGAATTGTTTTAACGTGTCATCGTCTATAGAGGTTCAACCTCCATAGAAAACATAATCAGATAAACCCCTTTATAACTTCCCACAGCTCTCCCCACCAGTCCAGTTGATTTTCTATAAACTGTTTTCTGCCGGAAACTGTGAAATATATTACACCCATAACCAGCACCGCAATAATATACAGAACAAAATATATTCCTTTTCTGCCTTTTTCTTTCATTCTTTCACTTCCAGAAATTTCACTATCTTATAATTTTCATCCGAATATACTACCCTGAATTTTTCTTTAATCCTCACCAGCCACCCCATGGAATAACGAAGATTCCTTTCTCTTTCAATCCATCTGTCTTCTTCCGAGTTTCTTCTGACCAGTACATAAGTTGCATTATTATCTCTCAGCTCTGCTAACCACTCTTTATATGAATCAAGCTTTATGTATGCTATGTTACTGTTATATGACCTGTTCCATAAAGGTGACAGGAATAAAGGCTCAAATGTATGCACAAGAGTATCACCCTTCACGATATTATTACTTATCCATATCCAGTGTCCATATTCCTGCCTGGCATTTAAATCAATGTTAAAAGGTTTGTGCCGGGACAGAGTGCGTTCATCGGCAGGCAACTGCATTAAAGTCTTTATCTGGTTAGGAGTGATGCATGGGGAATTAGCGGTAAAAAAAGTATATGCTGCGAGAATAAGTGCCGAAATTGTTATCGCCTTTCCCCTGTCACCGACATGACTCAGCATAAAACCAAACGACAATGCCCCAAGGCCAACGAGGAAGATAACATAGCGGGGAGTCCAGTTCCTTGGGTATATAAGAAATGAAATTACAAGCGTTGCGCTCACTGCCAGAAAATTATATTTCTTATTAATCAAAGCATATACTATTGAGAGTAAAACACACGCCAAAAAACGAATAAATCAGATCGGACCAAAC
>CAYPIT010000205.1:0-3068 GCA_964410825.1 uncultured Nitrospiraceae bacterium | reverse complement strand
ATGTAAATTGATGAATCGCTTATTGAGCAGATAATTGTATTTCAATGAATACTGATATGAAAATAACTGTTCTCCATACAGAATCCTCTACAGGATGGGGAGGGCAGGAGACAAGAACATTCCATGAGTCTATCGGCATGAAGAAGCTTGGAGTGAAGATTATTATTCTCTGTCAACCTGACAGTGAGCTTGGCAAAAAGGCAAAGGCGGCGGGCATTGATGTCTTAACCTGCAGAATGAAAAAAAGCTACGATGTTATCGCTGTCAGCTATATCCTGAAAATTATTAAAAATGAGAATGTTGATATTGTAAATGTGCACAGTGGAAGAGACAGTATTCTTGCCGGGATAGCCGGAAGGCTTTCCAGCAAGAAGCCGGCTATAGTCAAAACACGGCATCTTGCATTACCGATCACCTCAAAATTTACATATAATGTACTGGCCCATAAAATCGTTGCTGTGAGTGAATATGTGAGGAATTACTTGATTAATGAAGGGATTCCCCCATCAAAAATAGCTGCTGTTCGTACTTGTGTGGACATAAATAAATTTGATCCTGAAAAGGCAAGAGATGGATTGCGAAAAGAGTTAGGTCTGGATCCTGGCACTCCGATTGTTGGAACTGTATCGATATTGAGAAGAAAAAAGGGACATCACGTTCTACTTGATGCGATCCCGGATATTTTGCGGAAACTGCCTGAAACTGTATTTGTTTTTGCCGGCAATGGCCCGCAAGAGAAAAACATTGCAAGGAGAATCGAGGAACTCGGGGTAAGCAGTAAAGTCTTTATGTTAGGTCTAAGAAACGATATACCGGATATACTAAAGTCGATCGATCTTTTTGTCCTCCCTACGTTACAGGAGGCGCTTGGCACCTCGTTTATTGAAGCAATGGCGATGGAAACGCCTGTTATAGGGACAGATGTCGGCGGAGTACGTGAAATAATAAAGGATGGAGTAAACGGTTATATGGTAAAGGCAAACAATCCTTCTGATTTGGCAGGAACCATTATAAAAGTGCTCAAGGCAGATGAAAGAGGGAAAATGATGGGTATCGAAGGTAGGCGAATGGTATTGAAGAATTTCTCGGCTGAAAGAATGTGCGAACAGATGTTTGCACTGTATGTTTCTTTGCTAAAAAGAGAAAGCTAATGAGACCTGTCCCTGTTTTAATGTATCATCATATAAATTCTCACAGGGGAGATATGGTGACGACAACTCCGGAAATATTCGAAAAACAGATGAAATATTTAGATAAAGCCGGATATATGACTTTAAATACCAAAGAACTTTTGTCTTATATTAAAGGCGATTTACTGCTTAAAGACAAGGCAGTTCTGATTACCTTTGACGACGGCTGGCTTGATAACTATATTTATGCGTTTCCTGTGATTAAGCAATACAGGATAAATGCGACTATATTCCTTGTAACAGACTGGATTGATGAGGCTTCTGACAAGGGCTTACCACTTGACCCGCATATACCGACACATGAGGAATCCAGTAAGCTGGTGAGGAAAAATCAAGGGAACAAAGTTGTTCTTAACTGGGAGTTAATCCACGAAATGGCAGATAGCGGCCTTGTTGAATTTCATTCACATACAAAAAGTCATAGAAAGTGCACGAAATTAACGGAACGTGATTTATCAGAGGAACTCTCAGAATCAAAAAAAAATATTGAGAAGCAAGTAGGCAAAGCATGTAATTGTATATGCTGGCCTATGGGCAGATATAATGACTCATCCATAAAGATTGCCGATGATATTGGGTATAATGCTATGTTTACTACTGATCATGGCGTCAATACTGAAAACTCCAGTCCAAACAGCATTAAGCGCATAGCGGTAAAAAACAGCACGTTATGGTTCAAGAAAAGTATGACGATTTATTCAAATCAGGTTCTTTCGGGACTGTATTTAAGGATGAAAAAAAGGTAAAAAGGATGGGGAAAAACCTGAAGATAGGAATTGTGCTGGACAATAAGGTTAATAAATGGGCGTTGCAACGTTTTGAACCTTTAAAAGACAAATATGATATAACGGTTTTCGTTGGTCAAAGGAATAACTATGATGTCAGTTCTATTGATCTGAAAAAACATTATCTATCCCACTACATGGAGACAGCATTAGCTTTGCAAAATCCTTTAACAGCATATAGACGTGTTTTAGCTGCACCGTATAAGCGAATGGATTTCTATTATTTTTCCCTGCAGAAATATCTTGAAAAAATGGATGTCGTATATTCAGGCGATATAACGAGGTCAGCCTATACACTTGCAAGCCTTAAAGACAAGTTTGGATATAAATTTATCCTGTCATGGTGGGAGAACATACCATACAGGTCGGTTTTTGATAAGAAAATGGACTTTTATAAAAAATATGTCATGGAAAAGGTTGACCTTTTTTTACCTTTTACCAATGCAGCTAAAAAGACTTTACAGATAGAAGGGGTGGATGAAAATAAGATCAGAGTCATTTATCCCGGAGTAGATATCGAAAGGTTCAAGCCAGGAGAAAAACCGGCTTATCTCATGAATAAATTAAATGTACCTGAAACTTCGTTTATCATCCTTTATGTAGGGAAACTGGTTTCATGGAAAGGTGTTCATAACTTAATTTACACGACAAAAATATTAAAAGAAAATGGAATAAACGATTTTACCGTAGTAGTAGCGGGAAGAGGCGCTCAAAAAGAGAACATGAAGAAAATCATGGAAGAATCCAGTACAACTAAACATTTCAGATTTCTGGACTTTGTCTCGTATAATGAAATCCCTGATATCCACAGGATGGCTGATGTTCTTGTTTTGCCAAGCTATCCTGTCATGACATGGCAGGAGCAGTTCGGCATGGTATTGGCAGAAGCGATGGCAAGCGGGACGCCTGTCATTTCCACATTGAGCGGTTCGATCCCGGAAGTGGTTGGTGACTCGGCTGTTTTGATACCGCCCGGAGATTATAGTGCACTTGCTGATAATGTAATAAAGTTGATAGAAAACAGAGCAATGAGAGACGACTTCTCAAAAAAAGGGAGGGCAAGGGCGGAGAGACTGTTTGACAGTCAAAAGAT
>CAYPIT010000204.1:0-3098 GCA_964410825.1 uncultured Nitrospiraceae bacterium | reverse complement strand
AGTAAAGGACGCGAAGCTGTCACTGATTCATAATGGTGAGATTTACAACTATCAAAAGCTCAAGACCTTTTTAATGCGCCATCATGAATTCAGTACGGGTAGTGACAGTGAAGTAATAGTTCATCTGCTGGAAGAAACGTACAACGGTGATCTGCTTGACGCGGTTCAAAAGGTAACCAGTCTTCTTGACGGTATGTATGCTCTCGCAGTTACCGATGGGAATTCATTAGTAGCAGCAAGGGACCCAATCGGCAAGAAACCTCTTTATTACATAACGAATAAGAATATAACGTATTTTGCTTCAGAGAAAAAAGCATTGTGGAACGGTAAAGACAATCCGCATCGTATCAACCCGGGCGATGTCTTATATATAGATAACGAGAAAATTAAAGTATTTGAAGGCAACCACCTTCAGCTTCCGCAAATTGACATTGTTGACTTCAGGGAGTCTGTTGAACAGTACAAGAAAGCGCTGATAAAGGCGGTACAGAAGCGCCTGACCGGACTCAGGGAGTCCAGTCTGGGAGTTATCTTCTCAGGAGGGATAGACTCCGTTCTCATAGCCCAGCTTCTGCAGCGGGAGGGAAAGAATGTCATCTGTTACTGCACAGGCACCGAAGAATCAGGAGACATAATAGCTGCACGGTCAGTAGCGGAAATGCTCGGACTGAAGCTCAAGACAACGATTATCGATGAGTCCACAGTGGAAAAAATTCTTCCCGAAATCATAAGAAACGTTGAAGAGAGCGGACTTCTTCAGGTAGAGGTTGCTGTTCCCATGTATCTGGCAGCCAAACTTGCTGCCGAAGATAATATCCGCGTGATGTATACCGGCCAGGCTGCTGATGAACTGTTTGCCGGCTATCCCTGGTACAACGGCGTACTCAGGGAATCCGGTTATCTACAGCTTCATGAGAGGCTGTGGGAGGACCTGAACTATCTCTATACGGACACATTGGAAAGAGAAGACAAACTTACCATGGCGCACTCAATCGAACTCAGGGCGCCCTATCTTGACAGGGATGTAATACAGACTGCAATGAGAATATCGCCGAAGCTCAAAATAGAAAACGAATCAGATAACCTCAGAAAGAGAGTCCACCGACAGGCAGCTGTTGAGTTAGGGGTTCCGGCTAATCTGGCATTCAGAATCAAAGATCCGGCCCAGTCCGGATCAGGTATACATAGTATCATCAAGAAAATTGCTCAGAAAAAGATTAATAACGCTGACTCCAGACTGGTGGATAGAAATCTGGAGAGAGACAAAGGGAGCCTTTATCGATACGGTGATGAATCCTATGGGGAGGAGCTGACCCGATCATTTCTGCAGGAGATTGAAGAGGGGATAAAGAAAAAATACATCCCGCCGTTTTTATCAACAGTAAACAGTTAATGTATCCGGGAAGGCTCTGTTTTGAAAATTCATGTCTGTATTGCACAGATTGGTTACCGTAAAGATGTTGAACGGCACATTTATGGACTAAAAAAAATCATCGGGCAAAACCGCACATCGGATTTAATCGTTTTTCCCGAACTCATATTGCATGGCCATCCCTCACTTGAAAGGCCGGAAGGGCTTTTATTTCGAAAAGTAAGGCAGTATTACTTAACGATAAAGGACCAGTCCAATGATCTGTTTCAATATATCAAAGACATGAATGCACGCGTTATTATTGGAGAACTAAAGGGAAAGCCCGGACAATTTCATAATGCCGCAACGTATATAGATAAGAAAACTACAGAAAGCTATTTAAAAACACACGTTCACTGGACGGAGAAGTTTATACCCGGAAATAAAATCAATGTATTCAAATCACCCTTTGGCAAGATTGGCATAAACATCTGTTTTGACGCAGCCTTCCCTGAGGTCTGGAGAGTTGCGGCTCTGCAGGGAGCCCGTATCATAGTTAATATCTCTGCTGTTCCTCAGACATTTCCGGTAGATTATATGTGGCTGAGAATGAAAAGTGCTGCACTGAACAACCAGGTTTTTGTGATATATGCGAACAGACCAGGTAAGTATTTCTCGGGGCATAGTGCAGTTTTTAGCCCCAGGGGTGAAACCGTCATAAGCGCAAAGACAAAGGCACGAATTCTCAAAACCGAAATTGACCTTGATGAAGTAAAAATATGGAGAAAAGAGGAGCGCATTTACAAAAACAGACGCGCCAGGCTTTACCGGGAAATCACAAGTCAGAGAAAAGGGAAATAGTGTCTTTACAAAATAAATTATATTTACATTCTCTACAAGGAGGCTGAGATGAAATATATAAATCTTAAGTCAAACGATATTGCAATTAAGTTTTTAGTCACTATGTTTATATTGATTATATCGTGTGTTTTCCTTGTAACAGGCTGTATAAAGCAAAGTGAAGTGGGGAAAACAGAGATCCATTTTGTAACGTGGAAACCCAATGTCCCGGGAGTACAGGAAGAAATCATCAAGTATTTCGAGGCGGAACACCCTGACATTAAAGTAGTGCGGGAAGTCGGACCACATTCGTCTACCGCATTTCATGATTTGCTGACTCAGAAACTCAAAAATACAAGCAAGGATGTAGATGTTTTTTTAATGGATGTTATGTGGCCTCCGGAATTTGCAGCGGCTGGATGGGCGATGCCTCTTGATGAAATGTTCCCCAAAGAAGAACAGAAAAAATTCCTTGAGGGAACGATACTGGCAAATACATACAGAGATAACATCTATGGAGTACCCCTTTTTATCGACAGTGGCATGCTGTACTACCGAAAAGACCTGCTTGAAAAGTATGGCTTTAAACCTCCCAACACGTGGCAGGAGATGGTTCAACAGGCTCAGTTCATTGTCTCTCAGGAATCAAAAGGAGGTAATGAACTTTATGGCTTTTCAGGACAGTTTAAGCAGTACGAGGGACTTGTTTGTGACATGCTGGAATATATATTAAGTAACGGTGGAGAGATTCTAAATTCAAAGTCAGGTAAATCAGGATTACACGAAAAACCCGCAATTGAGGCGGTAGAATTTGTGAGGCAGCATCTTATTTGAAAAGCCGACCCCACGGGGGTGCTTCACTACCAGGAACATGAGTCTCTCACTCTATTAAGTCAAGCTAAGCAGT
>CAYPIT010000203.1:0-3118 GCA_964410825.1 uncultured Nitrospiraceae bacterium | reverse complement strand
GGGTATATGTAAAACGTTGTTAGTAGACCCTCCGAGTGCCATGTCTATCCTTATTGCATTTTCAAACGCCTTCAGTGTCATGATTTTTCTTGGGGTAATATTTTTTTGCACGAGCGCCGTAATTCTGTATCCACTGTCGAAAGCTATCCTCCGTTTTTTCGAAGAAACAGCGAGGGAGGTGGCACAGCCGGGAAGGCTCATGCCAAGTGATTCTGTTACACATGCCATTGTGTTAGCGGTATACATTCCCTGACAGGAACCTGGTCCGGGACAGGCGCAGATCTCGAGTTCCGATATATCGGAATCACTTAATTTCCCCTCCTTATATTTTCCTATCGCCTCAAATGTGTCATTAACCAGTGATAGTCGTTTCCCTCTTAACCCTCCTGACATCATAGGTCCGGCTGTCACAACAATGGAAGGCACGTTAATCCGTGCGGCTGCCATTAGCATTCCGGGGGTGATTTTGTCGCAGTTTGTCAGGAGAACAAGACCGTCCAATTGATGGGCCTCTGTCATAGTTTCGATCATATCAGCGATTAGCTCTCTTGAAGGAAGACTGTAATGCATTCCCCTGTGCCCCATAGCGATTCCGTCACAGATACCGGGTATGCCGAAAAAGAAGGGATACCCTCCGCCGGTATGGACCCCTTTTTCAATAAATCTTTCAAGATCACGCATACCCGCATGCCCGGGTATGATATCCGTAAAACTTGTAGCAACACCTATAAACGGCTTGCCCATTTCTGAACGGGGAATACCTGTGGCATATAGTAATGCCCTGTGTGGAAGTCTCTCTAATCCTTTTTTAATTGAATTACTTTTCATAATGTTTACGGGGAAATATCAGGAAATCGGGTTCTGCAATCTTATTTTTTGTAACCTCTGATGAGCTGAGCCATGCGGTCTTTGAGCTGAAGTTTCTGCTTCTGAATTTTCTTTTTCTTTATTTCTTCGTCAGTTGTGAGATATTTCTTCTTTTTTATCTCATCAAGAGATTGGTCTAATGTCTTGTGGTCCGATTCCAGTTTTTTAAATTCTTCGCTTTCTCCTCTCAGTATCTTTACAATTTCCGCTTCTTTCATTCTTTACCCCCTATATCCTGCATTATCATAAATATCTTGCATCAAAGCAGGTAGCAAAAAAAAACATTTTGAATATGGCAACAAGCATTTATATGCAACAGATCTATATAACTCATTAATATACATAGAGTATCAGAAGCCAAATTGGTAAAAGCCGCTCCCAAAACGTTTTTTTTGCTACCTGCTTTGCCGGGTGAATAATATAGGCTATATAATAAACTAAAAAATTAACATATTCAAATGAAAATTACAAGGTTATTACTTTGACAAATTCTTTAAATTTCACTAACATAAAACGTTGATATGAGATCTGGTAGTAAGCAATATATGCGAAGAGTATGCTTCCTGTTTTCCAATCTATCATGTCATTTTTCTTGTTGATTTGCCGTGTCATAAAATGATTTTACCGGAGGTAATAGCGCATTGAAGCATTTTTTTATAGATACTCATTGTCACCTTGACATGGATGCCTTTGACAGTGATAGGAATGATGTTCTGAAAAGGGCATCGAAAGCAGATGTCAGGTATGTAATTAATGCAGGTTCAGACAGGGACGGCAATATCAAAGGCCTTGAATTATCAGCTGAATATCCTGATATCTATTCAGCGGTCGGTATTCATCCTCACGATGCTAAGACGGTTAATGACCCGCTGTATAGAGAGCTTAAAAACTGGGCGCAGGGGGGTAAGGTCGTTGCGATTGGTGAAATCGGACTTGATTACCATTACCTGCATTCTCCAAAAGGTGTACAGATCGATGCGTTTAGACGGCAGATATCCCTGGCCAAAAAATTAGACCTTCCTATCATAGTTCACAGCAGGGAGGCTAAAAAGGATACTTTGCGAGTGCTTAAGGAAGAAATTATCAATACGCCGGGAGTTCTTCACTGTTTTTCAGGAGACAAAGAGATGGCTATGGATGCAATGGCGCTGGGAATGTATATTTCGATTGCAGGTCCGGTTACATTTAAGAATGCAAAAGCGCTGAGGGAAATCACGAAATTTATCCCGGACGAATTCCTTCTCTTAGAAACAGATGCACCTTATCTCAGTCCTGTTCCGATGAGAGGGAAACGAAATGAACCGTCTTTCATCAGGCATACCGCAGATGCGGTGGCAGAAATAAGAGGTATAAGTGTTTCTGATCTGGCAAGAATCACAACACTTAACGCAATGAGACTGTTTAAGATCGGGAAAGTTCCGGCACAAGGTGAAATTGCATACAAAATAAGAGATTCTCTTTATCTAAATATCACTAACAAATGTACGAACAGGTGCAGTTTTTGTGTAAGATTTCGAACAAGTTATGTAAAAGGCCATAATCTGCGTCTCGATAGAGAGCCGACAGCTTTACAGATTATCAAGTCGATAAAAAATCCTGAATCATATAAAGAGATTGTGTTCTGTGGAATTGGCGAACCTCTGTTACGACTTGATATCGTAAAAAAGGTGGCCGGGTGGATCAAGCAGCAGGGGGGTAGAGTCAGAATTAATACTAATGGTCATGGCAATCTCATCCACGGCAGGAACATTGTTCCGGAGTTGAAAGGGATTGTTGATTCACTTTCGATCAGCCTTGATGCGGAGACCGGGAGAAAGTATGATAAAATCTGCAAGCCTACTATTAAAGGGGCGTTCAACGGGATAATTGATTTTACTAAAGAGGCAAAAAAAGTTATCCCGGAGGTGAAGCTTACGGTTGTTAAAATCCCTCAGGTAAGAATCAATAAATGTGAAGAGCTTGCAAAAGAGCTGGGAGTGGAACTGAGGGTGAGGAAGTTTAATGTGGTAGGGTGAAAGACAGTAAATAGTAGGCAGTATGCAGTAACTGAATACAAATCAACTAAACCCGGATTTCTGTCACTATTCAATTTTCTCTAAAAATGTATCGAGGTTCAACTATCACCAATAGCCCACAGCTTGAGAGTTTGATGCTGTACTGGTATCCAGCAATAACCAGATTAAGTAGCTGGGAGTTTTACATCCTAGCCACCTTAGACAATGCTGACAAGATAATCTCAGACCTTGAGACA
>CAYPIT010000202.1:0-3164 GCA_964410825.1 uncultured Nitrospiraceae bacterium | reverse complement strand
ATCTGAAGTTGTCATTAAATCTACTAACTGTCCATAATCTATAGGCCTGCCGGAGATTGCATTTTCATGTATTCCGCGGAGCCTCATGTCATCACTGAGTGCATACATAGTATCGTCGTCTGAATTTCGTGCCGCATAGACTGCATTCTGGAGAAGGCAGATATCGCCATTTACATCTTTTGCCATTCTGAATGCGGTTTTAAATTCCTGTGTATCCGGTGCGCTTGCAATTAGAAATAACACTATTGCCTCATTATTAAAATATCATTATTGATTGTGCGTTTTTTAATGCCTCTTTAAGTACGTTACCAGTATCTATCTTTACATCTTCAATCAGGTCGTCTTCTTTGAGTCCTACTGCTTCAAGAGAATGTTGACAGGCGAATATCTCCATTTCATCCGATAGCAGCTCAAAGCTTTCACTGATACTGGTAAAACCTGTGTCTCCTGCATCCTGATCTTTTTTTGCACTGAAAACCCCATCATCTACTAAATACAATGTAGGCTTATAATCAAATCCAGATGCAGCCCCGGCATGCCTTATTGCCTCGGCAGCGTCAACAGTACCGTATGGTGGTTTTCTAAGAATTACTAAAAGGTTGTCCATTTTCTCCCACTCATACCCCAAAATTAACGAAGATATCTGATTGCTTCATTAAAGAAAAGAGATTTTTTAATGCGCCTTTTTTTGTACCTTCAATATAATTTTTCCCCGCGCTACAGCGGAAGTTGACGCAACCGCCTCAGAGGTCGATCTTCAGCCCCTTATCTATCAGGGCCTTGAAACCATTTGAAGCATGAGGCAGGCCGCTGCCCTTTTGGCCCTCAAGAAAATTATACACGCCATCAGCTGAGGCGACCACATGCGTTTCCAGTCCTTTATCGAGCGCAGCTTCCGCGATCCTCATGGCAGTGTATGTATTTTCATGACTGTAAGGTGAAGTGTTTATAAACAGTGTGAGCTGTTTTGCCACTATTTCCTCCTTTTTCCCGGGTAAGTGCCCTTTTTTGTAACAGGGCAGCATTCAGGTCCGGGTAGTTCACCATGATGATCTTTCCTCAGAACCTCCAGAAGAGCCGGCACGAAAGGATCCTTTAAGAAATAGCACCTTAGCCGTCCATCTATAAAGTAATCTATCAATCCTGTATGCCTCAATGCCGATAGATGCTGTGATATATTTGATTGCCGGATTTCGAGGAATTCTTCAAGGTCGCTGACGCATTTAACTCCTTGAGAAAGTTCCTCCAGAATGGCGATTCGTACAGGATGCGAAACCAGTTTAAGAGTGTTGATTTTTGATGTTAAAGTATTCATATATTCAAATATTAGAATATATTTTTATATTTGTCAACTGTTAAAATAGCAGGAATCAAAATTACTGAAGGTGGACTATGGAAGCAATTTCTCTTTATGAATTAAATCAACGGATCAGATCTGTTATTGACAGGTCTTTCCCGGACACTCAACTGATAACTGCAGAAATAGCCTCCTGTGATGTAAAGAAACACTGCTATTTAACGCTGGTTGACAAAGATGATGAAACAGTCAGGGCCGAGATCAGGGCTGTTATCTGGGCTAACAGGTATAAAGCTATATCGAGAATTTTTGAAGAGGCAACGGGTACTCAAATTTCGAAAGGGATAAAGATACTTTTTGAAGCTGAGATTAGCTTCCATGAGAGATACGGCCTTAAACTGAATATACTCAACATAGACCCTTCTTACACTATTGGAGAAATGGCCGTTAAAAGAAAAGAGGTACTGAAACGGCTTGCAAAAGAGGGGCTTATAAAAAAGAATAAAGAACAGGTCTTCCCGTTAGTTCCGCAGAGAATAGGCATTATTTCATCATCAACCGCTGCCGGATATGAAGATTTAATGACACACCTGGTTAACAATCCTTATGGCTATAAATTCAGGTGCAGACTGTATGAAGCTATAATGCAGGGCGACAATGCAGATGCTTCAGTTGTAAACGCGTTAAATCAGTGCTCTTCAGATGCTTTGGACCTGGATATTGTTGTCATAGTAAGGGGAGGGGGTGGTCAGGTTGACCTGCATTGCTTTGATAGTTATGACATAGGAAAAACAATAGCCCTCCTGCCGCTTCCTGTTATTTCCGGCATCGGCCACCAGAGAGACATTACTGTAGTGGATGAGGTATCGGGCAGAACAGCGAAGACACCCACGGCAGTAGCTGACATGATTATTACGCATGTAAAGGAGTTTGAAGATAGATTGGATGCTCAGGCTTATAACATGGTTCATGGCGCTTATAAATTGTCAACTGACATGGAGGTGAAATTGTCATCTTTAGTCAAGGCGTTAGAAGTTACAACAAGAAATAAGCTGTTGAACAATTTTCATAGTCTTAATCTGTTTGTTAAAGGGATCAACTATTCCTTGAAATTCTTACAAAATAAAAGGCATCAGCTTAAAGCAGGAGAGAGCAACGTCCATTTTCTCAACCCTCGAAATGTCCTTAAACGGGGATATAGTATTACATATAATAATAGCACCGCTATCAGGACAATGTCCGATATAAAGAAAGGAGACAGTTTAAAGACAGTGCTCTATGATGGCGAGATTGAAAGCACGGTTGAGAGGAAAAAGAAAATCAGGAGGAAAGCATGAAAGATAAACCGAACTATTCAGATGCTATTGAGGAGATTGAATCTATTGTTGAAGAAATCGAAAGCGAAACTGTGGATGTAGATGTATTGACCGAGAAAGTGAAAAGGGCAACCTACCTTATTAAATTATGTAAAGAAAAATTAAGGGAAACAGATAAAGAGGTTAAAAACATTTTAAAGGAATTTGAGAAAGCAGAAGACAAGACGATGCTTGATTAAAAAAACCATGAAAAGTTATAGTATCAAGGCCTTAAATTATTAAATTATCATTTATGGAGGAAAAATTATGTTTACCCCGTTAAATTGGAAAATTAACTCGTTGGGATTGTTAGATATCTTACATTCATATGCCGGACGTATTTTGAGAATGGGTCTGTTTGTATCGATTTTCCTGGCAGGACTTGCAGACATAGTACATGCCATGGCCGGCTCTCCAGGAGGCGGCACTGGCCAGCCGCAGGGGCCGGGGGGGATGATTTCGACATTTATGGCTTTGATTCTGATTCTTGTTGTCTTTTTATTTTTTTTTTA
>CAYPIT010000201.1:0-3171 GCA_964410825.1 uncultured Nitrospiraceae bacterium | reverse complement strand
TATGACTATAATGACTAACGTTATAATTGAAATGATTTTTACAAGGCGCAGACATCCTGATGAATGTCTTGTGTCCGGATGTTCCTGAATATTTGTATCCTGGTTTTCCATATTCATTCCGATTAAAATTATGGACGTTGTATGTTTCTATTTATCCAGCTTTGTAAATTTCGATCCTTTTAATGAAACATCGGCCATCAACCCTTTAACATCAAAAACAAAAGCAACTATGGGGTCCTTTATTGTGGTAGAATCAACCCTTTTACCTCCACCGGTTTCTACAAATGCTATGTTGCCATCAACTCCTGCTTCCCAACCTGAACTGGCTCGGAATTGTTTCAGAGCTTCTTCTGTCATAAAGGCAATGAGTATATCTTTTTTCTCTGCCCCGATCTGAAGGCCGAAAGATCCGGCAGCAATATTATAATAGCCTACGGTTTCCCCACTGACTCTGAGCGCGCCTTCTCCGTATTCACCACCGATCACAAAACCGGCTTTGATTACGTTGGGCAGGACTAGTAAGCCTTTGGCTATTTTGACGAACTCATCTGCACCCTTAACGTCTTTATTAAACCGCTCAAGAGCGACATTTACACTTACATCAATTTCCCTGGCAGAGTCAGCATAAGATGTTTGAGTTAGAAATAATCCGGCTACCAGTGATAGGGCTAATGATAATGAAATGAGTCTATATATACCTTGAATAGTGTGAGTTGATTTGTTGTTCATAAGTAACCTCCGATTCTCTGTAAATTAACGAGAAAAATCATATTGTAGTTATCAAATGTAATCTACATGCTTAAGCATCATCTGTCAATTGCCGGTGTTTGCCGGTGTTTGAAAGTGATGCAGTTAATTCGGGCAGAATGATGCTGGTCAGTTAATTCTTTTTGCTTTTTATCTGGAGAATTTTTTAATATAAAAAGTTGTTCAATAATCCTCACATACAACAAATAACAATGAAAAGAGGACAATCTTATGGTCAAAGTTGGAATTATTGGAGGTTCAGGGCTTGATGACCCTGATATCTTAAAGGGTGCGAAAGAGGTTTCTGTTGAGACCCCTTATGGATCTCCCACATCTGTTCTTACCTGTGGTGAAATTGAAGGTGTTGAAGTTGCAATAATTGCCAGGCATGGCAAAGACCATTCAATCTACCCAACAAAAGTGAATTTCAGGGCCAACATTTGGGCCTTGAAGGAGCAGGGCTGTACACATATTCTTGCGGCTACTGCTGTCGGTTCTCTGCGCGAGGAAATTGCACCGGGGCATCTGGTATTCCCCTCTCAGTTTATAGATCACACTAAAAAAAGGCACGCAACTTTCTTTGATGAAGATGTTGTGGTACATACCTCAATGGCAGATCCCTTCTGTCAGAATATGATTGATGTATTATCATCGACTGCACAGGAATTAAGTCTTACATGCCATAAGGAGAAAACTGTGATTACAATTGAAGGCCCTCGGTTTTCGACCCGTGCCGAGAGTCATATGTTCAGAAGCTGGAACGCTGATGTTATCAATATGAGTACTGTTCCGGAGGTATGTCTTGCCAGGGAAAAGAAGATGCATTATGCGTCTGTTGCAATGTCTACGGACTATGACTGCTGGCACGAAGAGGAAGAGCCGGTAACGTGGGAGATGATCAAAGAGACTATGGGCAGGAATGCTGATAGTGTGATACGACTTTTTATAAATGCTATCCCTAAACTAAAAGAGTATGAAGATATTTGTGTACAGTAAATAATATGGAGGAATGAGCAGCGAGAGACTCCAATTATTAATAATTGAATAAAAAGGAGAATTAATATGCCTATTAAATCGAAAATCAGGACTATACCCGATCATCCCAAAAAGGGAATAATGTTCAGAGACATAACAACATTGATCAAAGACCCTGTAGGATTCAGACTTGTTATTGATAATTTTACCCAGCGATACGTCCAGGGCGAAATTGATTTTGATGTTATAGTTGGCATTGAGGCCAGAGGATTTATTATTGGCGGAGCTCTTTCATATACTCTTGGAAAAGGTTTTATACCTGTAAGAAAAATCGGCAAGCTGCCAGGGGATGTCGAGCGTCATGAGTATGAACTTGAATATGGCACTGACACTGTTGAAATACACAGGGACGCTATAAGCAACGGGGCTAAAGTTCTTCTCGTTGATGATCTGCTTGCTACAGGCGGTACTGCACTGGCAGCTGCCACTCTTATTGAAAAACTGGGCGGCAAAATTGCCGAAATGTCATTTATCGTTAATTTACCGGAAGTGGGCGGAGATAAAAAGTTGAAGGAGAAAGGCTATAATATTTATTGCCTTACAGAGTTCGAAGGGGAGTGATTCACGCTATTTCTGTACATGATGCGTAATGAGCTGTAGCCTCATTACGCATCACCTATGATCTTATTGTTAATCAGCCTTTCCAGTGAATATCTTCATGCCGGATAGTAATGGCTATTCAGCTATTATTAGCAAATTCCGGCTTTTTGCATATTTACATGCTCTATTATTCCTTCAGGGTCACATTGTACGCACATATCTATCCCCTGGATTATCTGCTTGTCTTCACAAAGCATGTATGCCCTTTTTAATTCGAAATCTTTAATGCGTTCAATCATCTGTTTTTTGGGCCTCAAATATACCTGACTGCAACTCATGCAAATAAATATAAAGTTTTCCTTTGCAACTTCCAGGCATGAATTGCATACATATATAATTTCACCCGGTACTACTTCTGTATGGATCGTTGTGTACTCTTTCTTGCAAATTGTGCATTTCTTATGCTTGTTGTCAATATCAACCATCTCAAGGAATTTTATTTCCTTTTTGGTAAAAGCATCTGTAATTTTTAGTTTTGAATCAGATGTGACAATTTTCATTTTTCTACAATAGTCCAGTAATTAATTTGAAATAGTCGAATTAAAGATTTTCAACTGTAACAAAAACACAATGCATAACGGACTGTAATACATCTGTGTAATTCTCCCAAAGCGCCTGTTCGCTTTCCAAGGAATGAAAAGAATAATTCCTTAACCCATATCCAATTAAAAGATCTTTTTTAAACACACGCCCCGGGGGTATGAGGAACGACAATATAGCATTTTTTAGTCATAATCTGACACATCTTGACTAATTCTGACACGTTATTACCATATTCTACGATTTGCC
>CAYPIT010000200.1:0-3209 GCA_964410825.1 uncultured Nitrospiraceae bacterium | reverse complement strand
CCGTCTTAATTGTCTCCTTGTATTCATAACCTGGTTCCCTGAGATGTGTATGCATATCAACAAGACCAGGAATCACAAGGCAGTTTGAAGCGTCAATAGTTTTAGTGGATTTGGGTCCTTTCCCCTTTGGAAATAAATTTTTTATATGTTTCCCCTGGATAAGAATATCTTTATATTCGTCAATATTCCGATAGGGGTCAATGAGCCTTCCGTTTTTAATAAGTACGCTCATTGTCTTGCTCCTGAAAGTAGATATAAAACAGCCATTCTTACAGCAATTCCGTTTGTAACCTGTTCAAGTATTACTGATTGAGGGCCGTCAGCAATTTCAGAAGCTATTTCAACGCCTCTGTTCATCGGCCCGGGATGCATAACAATAGCGTCTTTCTTGGCAAGTTTCAATCTTTCAGATGTGAGACCATATAAATTGAAATATTCTTCAAGAGAAGGGAGAAACCCCTTACTTTGACGTTCGATCTGAAGTCTGAGTGTCATGATAACATCTGCATCCTTTATCCCGTCATCTGTTGAATTGAATACCTCGATTCCAAGTTTTTCAACTTCCACCGGCATAAGTGTTGGTGGACCTATTACCCTCACATTTGCGCCAAGTTTTGTAAGTCCGTAAATATTGGATTTTGCTACTCTACTGTGGGCAATATCACCTATGATAGCCACATTAAGACCCTTGATCATTTTCTTGTGTGACTGGATAGTAAATAAATCAAGCAGAGCCTGTGTTGGATGTTCATTGGCACCGTCTCCCGCATTAATTACTGATACGTCCAGTATATTGCTTAGATATAACGGAACCCCTGAAGAAGAGTGCCTTATAATTACAAGATCTGCTCCCAAAGATTGAATCGTGAGAGCCATATCCTGCAATGATTCGCCTTTGACAATACTGCTTGTGGAAACAGAAAAGTTCACAAAATCAGCGCTTAACCTCTTGGCTGCAAGCGCAAAAGAAGTTTTGGTCCTTGTTGATGGTTCAAAAAAGAGACTGACAACTGTTTTGCCTCTAAGGGGAGGCACCTTTTTAATATCCCTTTTCAGAACATCTTTGAAATTGGATGATGTGTCAAGAATATAACTGATTTCTTCAGGGGAAAGATCCTTAATCCCCAGTAGATGTTTTGAATTAAATACATCTGTCTCGTTTGACATGTCAGAAATACTTGATGAGATAATTCATCTCAGTGTTTCCTTTTCTGTTTACTGATCAGAGTCACTTTATCAATCTTTTTATTATCTTCCTGAAAGCTTACTTCTATCCGCTCATTAAAAGATGTTGGTATATTCTTTCCCACATAATCGGGTCGTATAGGCAGTTGTCTGTGCCCCCTGTCTATCAGTACAGCCAACTGTATCTCAGCCGGCCTTCCAAAGTCGGTTAACGCGTCCATTGCAGCCCTGATGCTTCTTCCGGTAAAAAGCACATCATCGACAAGAATTACAGCCTTTTCTGTAATAGAACAGGGTATTTCTGTCTTCTTTACTACCGGCTGCTTCATGCTTGTGTTAATGTCATCCCTGTAAAAAGAAATATCGAGTGTTCCGATATCGATGAGACGGTCTTCAATAGATTCAATTATGGAAGCGAGTCTTCTGGCAAGAGTGACGCCACCTTTCTGAATGCCGACGAGACAGAGATTTTCGGTCCCTTTGTTTCTTTCAATAATTTCATGGGCTATTCGTGTGAGTGCCCTTTTTATTTCATTACTGTCAAGAAATTCTTTAGGCATAAAAAAAACCTCTTTCTGAGAGGAAATTGTTAATGCTTTGATTTAAGGCTTGAAGTGTGGTGTTGATAGAGAGATACAATCTTAATCTCCTTTCCGGTCTCACAGGACCAGTTTAAAGGTTTTGATCTGTAATCATCTTAATATAAAGACAGATGGGATGTCAAGCAAACGAAAACGGCATTTCTTCATTTAGTATTTTCATTGTGCCTGTATTTGATAATATTTACTTTTTCGATAGTGATGAGTCCTTCATTAACAGTTTCATCCAGAAACGGCAAAATCTTATTAATATTATCTTCTGAATCAACTATTTCGATCATAACAGGCAGATCTTCCGAGAGTCGGAGCAACTTGATCGAGTGAATTCTGCTGCTTGCTCCATATCCCATTATTCCGCGAAATACTGTGGCCCCTGCAAGGTTTAACTCTCTTGCCTTCAGAACAATCGCTTCATAGAGAGATCTCCCTTTATGTGTATCAGATTCTCCCACAAAGATTCTTAGAAGTTTTCCTTCATTTGGCAGTTTCATACAATTTCCTATCTAAAAAAGTTAATAATATATTTTGATAAAGAGTATCCACAAAAAACCAGCATTATTCCGATTACATTACTTGCGAGTACATTTGACATCAGGAGCCTAATTTCTCCATCCCTGAAAAGGTTAAAATTTTCAAGCGCAAAAGTTGAAAATGTAGTAAAACCTCCAAGCAGACCTATGAATACAAAATTTCTCATATTCGGAGATAGATTTTCAATTTCAAAAAAGCCCCATAAAGTTCCTATAACAAATGACCCTGTAAAATTTACAAACAGAGTGCCCCACGGGAAAATGCTGTCAAAGATTCTGTATGTCAAACCTGATAATGAATATCGGAGCAGAGTGCCTATTGCACCTCCTGTTGCAAGCAATATAATTTTTTCCATATTAAAATTTGTTTAACTTAACAATTATGCATAATTCTCAGGTCAGGAATGATTCTGTATGATTATAATTTTTTTTCATTCATTTGTAAAACGTTGATGAGCATTTATACTATCACGATTATGGACAGTCCTTAGTACGCATTATTATTGATTTGCCGGGAAACGCTTTGATATACTCAACACATGATAATCATTCCTGCTATTGACCTTAAAGACGGTAAATGCGTAAGACTGTTACAGGGCAAAGAAGATGAAATTACTGTTTACTCTGATGATCCGTCGTCAATGGCAATTAAGTGGGTGGATCTTGGTGCAAGGCTGCTCCATCTGATCGATCTTGACGGAGCATTTTCTGGTGAGCAAAAGAATTACGACCAAATCAAGGCTATAAGAAAAGCTATTCAGATACCGATAGAGCTTGGAGGCGGCATCAGGGATATCGGCAGGATAGATATGCTTGTGAATATAGGAATCGATAGAGTTATAATCGGGACATCTGCAGCAAGCAATCCTGAGATGGTAAAAGAGGCATGCGAAAA
>CAYPIT010000199.1:0-3247 GCA_964410825.1 uncultured Nitrospiraceae bacterium | reverse complement strand
GAATCAATTGTTTCCCTTAATTTATAGTAGTCGATAGGCTTAACAAAATATCCGGCCGGATTGACTCGCTCGGCCTCTTTTCTGATCTCATCATCTGAATAACCAGTCATGAAAATGACAGGAATATTTAGGCGGGAAATTATCCTCCTTGCTGTTTCAAGCCCGTTTATTCCATAAGCAAGATTTATATCTATCAATACAATATCAGGCTTTTCCTGTTCAGTTACCTGGATAGCCTTTTCGCCTGTTGATACCTGCTCACACATTTCATATCCCCACAGATCGAAAATATGCCATAAATCCATACCGGTAACCACTTCATCTTCGACTATCAGAATCTTTTTTTTCTTTTCTGTCTCAGTCATGGTGTAATGTATAGTTGTTTTTGAATTTTATTATGAATTCTGTTCCCTTGCCGGAAATCACATCAACTGTCCCACGAAGCTGATTTTCTACCAGTTTCTTGACGAGTTTTAGGCCAAGTGTATCAGTATTATTAAAATCAAACCCGTCAGGTAAACCTATGCCGTTGTCGCTAATCCTGAGTTCTGTATTACTATCTTCCGTAGACCGGATAACAACCCTGATATTGCCAGTGCCATTGTAACCGAATGCGTATTTAATTGAGTTCGTTATTATTTCATTAATAAGGAGTCCACAGGGAATTGCATTATCGATAGATGTCAAAATATCATCTGCATCGAATTCTAATGATATTTGTTCCGAATTCAAGCGATAACCCTTCAGCAGGGTATCGGCAAGATCTTTAATGTAATCACATAGATTAATCATAGACAAGTCTTCAGACTGATAAAGTTTGTCATGTACAAGGGATATTGACCTGATTCTGCTCTGTGTTTCCCTGAAGATCTGCGATACCCGCCCGTCATCAATAAATGCAGACTGGATATTTAGCAGGCTTGATATGACCTGCATGTTATTTTTTGTTCTGTGATACAGTTCCCGCAAAAGAATTTCCTTTTCCTTCAGGGATTTCTTAAGTTGTTTCTCGATTCGCTTTCGATCAGAGATATCTCTGAAAATTCCCTGAATAAATCTTTTCCCGCCAATTTCAGTGACACTTGCACTTATCTCCACCGGTATTTTCTTTTTGTGCTTATTAAGTACAAAAACATTTTCTGAAATCGCAGTACCATTCTGAATATGCTGTGCGAATATTTTTCTGTATCTTTCAGCATCTTCTTTGGGATGGAGCTGTGATTGATGCATGCCAATTATTTTCTTAAGCGGAATTCCAATTAATTCCTGGGCCTTTTTGTTTGCATACGTTAAATTTCCGGTTTCAGCGTCTGCTACAAATATGGCATCATTTGCTATGTCAAATAACTTCCTGTATTTCCTCTCAGATTCTATTAGTGCGTTTTTGGCCTTCATTAACATTTTTTCAAGTTCCAGGTCATGAACAATACTGTTTATCCTGTGGGTAAGCATATCAACCATATTCGGTGTTTTGGTAATGTAATCTCTGGCTCCCAGTTTCATCATTTCAACCGCACTTTTCGTGTTCCCGTGCCCAGTAATTATTACAAAAGGGATATTAAGCTTTTTGTTTATAAGAGACTTAATGAATGCTTTCGCTGACATATCGGGAAGAAAATAATCGAGTAGTACCACGGGATTCTGAATATCGGTCAGTCTGTCGAGTGCTTCACTACCATTAAACGCACTTTCAGTAGCAAAACCCTCTCTCTGCAATACTTTTTGTATGAGAAGGCTTAGATCCTTATCATCCTCTACAATGAAGATAACTGGCTGGTCATTATTCCCAATCATTTTTTGATCGTTAACGGTCAATAATCTGGCTTCCTTTCATCCAAATATATTTAACTTATTATATATTCAGGATATTTTTTTGTAAAAATAAGACCCTGATGAAATCATGAATTATGAGGTGAGTACTAAGAATGGTTTTGTTTTTTGAATTGATATGATTTTTTATTATCCCCTAAATGATGTAAAATAATTGATGCAATTTACCAGACTGGATCATGCTGCAGCGGATTCAGATGACCGCACTTAACTATTCAATTTATTGTTTTATGAATAAAAAATATTATATCTGGACATCGGGCTGTCAGATGAATGTCCATGATTCCGAGAAGATAGCAGGAATTTTTTCGGAAACGGGCTATCAAAAGGCAGCGGGTTTTAAAGAGTCTGATGTAATCGTCCTTAACACATGTAGTGTAAGAGAGAAGGCTGAACAAAAGTTTTTCAGCGAACTGGGCAGACTTAAATCAGCCAAAACATATAAACCGGACTTAAGAATTGCTGTTGCCGGGTGCATAGCGCAACAGATGGGAAGGTCCCTGTTTAAAAGGTTTCCTTATGTGGATTTTGTTTTTGGACCAAATAATATCGACAGCCTGCAGCAGTGGATAAAGAATGATAGACGGAACTCTGATAATCCCCCCATCTCCCCTTTATCGAAGGGGGGTAAGGGGGGATTGCAGAAGGCGGCTTTGAATGATAACCCCGAATATTATACGAAAAAGTTGCCCATTGAAAGGGCAGGGCGCATACGGGCATGGGTATCTATCATGTATGGCTGCGACAATTTCTGTGCTTATTGTGTTGTTCCATCAACTCGGGGAAGGGAAAGAAGCAGGTCGAGTCAGGATATATTTAACGAAATTGTTTCACTGCCTGAACAGGGATTCAAGGAAGTCACCCTGCTTGGCCAGAACGTTAATTCATATGGCAATAATGTTCATAATAACATCGACTTTCCTGATCTTTTAAGGAAAATACATGATATAAATGGAATAGAGAATAAAATTTTGGAAATTCGTAATGGTATGGAAGGGGAAGATAATGGAACTAGCACTACTACGCACGTTAATATCTCGTGAATTTTATGAGGGCAATAAAAGTATAGCAAAGGAAAGGATATTTAGAAGCAAAGAAACTCGTAGCATCAAGCATGTTTTGGATGAGGCTATGTCAGACTATGAGAATGACATTGGGCCTTCAGATGTAGAGGCATTGTTCTTTACTAAAAATAGTACTCTTACTACGTCACAAAAAGATGTATACCAAAGTATCTTTCGTAAGATAGCAAAGGCTGGCGCTCTTAATGAAGACGTAGCTCAAAATGTATTGCGAGAACTTAATAGAGAGGACGCTGCCAATGAGCTTATGGACATAGCCTTTAAGATGTCCAATGGTGAGGTAACATCTTTACATAAAATAGTTCAGTTCACAGCAAGGCGTGAAGAGCTCATTC
>CAYPIT010000198.1:0-3270 GCA_964410825.1 uncultured Nitrospiraceae bacterium | reverse complement strand
TGAGGATATAAATAAGAGACTGTACAAAGAACAATATATGCTAGACGGGATGCAACATGTATCTAATAATACAAAGAAACTGCAGGAGTTAGATGAGAGACTGTTTCCCCATCTTCGGGAAGGAAGCAATGTCCTTGATGTGGGTGCTGGCGAAGGCTGGGCAATGGAATATTTTAAACGCAATAAATGTAATTATTTTGCTGTTGAGACAGTATCGAATTTAGCGGAATCGATACGGGAAAGAGGCGGGAAAGTTATTGGAAATACCATATTCGATGATTGCTCAGACTATGAGGAATATTTTGACATTATAGTCTTCAGACACGTGATAGAACATTTGCTGAATCCTAAAGAAGCTTTGATAAGACTTAAACAATTACTGAAAAATGATGGATTGATTTACCTGTCTCTGCCTAATGGGGCAATTCCGACGAACAAAAAGGGGTTTAGAGGGAGTTTTTTGAGGCCGGTTCATGTTTCATATTTTTGCCTTGGCAATCTACTAAGACTTGCTAACTCTGTAGGCCTTAAGTCTATCTATTCTGAAGATAAAGGATTAATTCACTGTTTGTTGCAATACGGAAACGATAATAGTTTGAAGTTAAATAATTACTATGCAGAACAAAAAGCTAAATATATAGCGATTGGGAAAGAAACTATTTATAGGGATTTTATTGGAATATTTAAAAGTCTACCAAAAGCTGCGGTAAAAAGACTCATAAAAAAATACATTTGATGTTTTTTCGTTGTAAACAACTTCCAAGGCGTCGAACTTTAATTACAGGAAAAGTTCTTCCACATAAGCAAAGATATAATTTTTCTGTGAAAAAGCACGAATAAATTATGTATATCTAAAAGACAATTAAAACATTGAGCATGAACATTCTTCTCCCGTTATGTATTGGAAAGAGAAAGTAAAGTCTCTTTTAGGCAAAAGGAGCCTGAATACTGCGCGTATTCTGTACTTAGTATTAAAAACTTATTTTTATAGAGCTAAAAGAAGCATTGCAGATGGATTCTCTCTAAGATTAGTTGCCAGCGGCTGCAACATTAAAAAGTACTCCAGTCCGAATCACCAGGTTTTTTTTGGATATTACGATCTAACACCTTTTAGCGGCAATAACCGATATTTACTTGCCTTGCACGCCCCTCTGGAGAACATACCCCCAAATCCTGATTCAAAATTAAGCGTAGGGTATTATGAGTTAGAGAAAAGAGATTCTGTCTTTATTGAGATTGATAAAACAACGACATGGTGCTGGCAACAGGGCTGCAGACTGCAGTGGTATCCGGAACAGAGCAGTCAGGATGTTCTGTATAACAAACTGATTGAAAACCGGCATGGTTGTGTCATTCAGGATATTACGTCAGGTGAAATAATTAAAACCTATGAAAGGCCAATCTATGCTGTAAGTAAAGACGGAAACTGGGGGATTTCGCTGAATTTTTCACGTCTTGATCGACTTCGTTCGGGTTATGGATATATAAATCTACCGGATACAACCAAGGGGGATGCAGCACCGGCAAATGATGGGCTCTGGCGTATAAACATGCATACAGGTGAAGTGCTTTTCCTTTTTTCCATTAAAGAAATAACACAGTTTGAACCGCTCGAAAGTATGACCGGAGCTGAACACTATTTTAATCACATTCTTTTTAATCCTGACGGGACCCGATTTATGTTTTTTCATGTATGGATGAAAGACAACAAAAGATACACCAGGCTCATTACATGCAATCTGGACGGAGAAGATAAATATGCACTTGTCAATGAAGGTCATGTATCCCACTATACCTGGAAATCCGGCAGCGAACTTCTGGCATATTCCACACATAAAAACACGGGCAGTTACTACCATCTTTATAAAGACAGGTCAGGGGAATGGGAAATTGTCGGTGATCATATTTTAGACCAGGACGGACATCCCTCTTATTCACCGGACAGGTCTTTACTGCTCACGGATACGTACTATGATAAATACAGAGAACAGCATCTGCTCCTGTTTAATCCCAGGACATATACAGTAACTTCTCTCGGGTCTTTCTATAGTCCGTTCAAATACAACGGGGTATTAAGATGTGACCTTCACCCCCGCTGGAACCGCGACGGAACACATGTCTGCATTGATTCAGCAGCTGAAGGCAAAAGGGCAATGTATTTAATTCAACCAGCTTTATTCTCTTAAAAAAGAAATTTCAGCAGGCACTGGCGGAATTGTTCCAGCCTGATATTTCATGATAACAACTGATTTTTTAATTGTTGGAAGCGGCATTGTAGGTCTTTCAATAGCAAGAGAACTTATCGCGAGGCATCCGGACCTGAAAATAGTGTTGCTTGAAAAAGAAAGCGCACTTTCTATGCATGCAAGCGGCAGAAACAGTGGGGTCATTCACGCTGGATTTTATTATGATCCTGTCAGTTTAAAAGCTCAGCTTACCCGCGATGGGAATAAACTGTTAACTGAATATTGTTTAACTCATAATCTCGCAATAGAGAGATGCGGCAAAGTGGTTGTTGCAAAGAATGAAAATGAAGGTGAGCAGCTGTTTGAACTGAAGCGTCGTGGAGATAAAAACAGTGTGGAACTTGAGCTTGTAGATGAAGATCAACTGCGGGAGCTTGAGCCTAATGCAAAAACATTTGAAAAGGCATTATATTCTCCATCAACATCATCAGTAGATCCGGTTGAAGTAGTCAAACACATAGCTGACAAATTAAGATCACATAAAGTTGATATTCTGTTCAATGAAGAGTTTATGGATTTTTCCAATGGTTCAACAATAGAAACCAGGAAGAATAAAATCCAGTTTAAATATCTTATTAATGCAGCAGGCCTTTACGCAGATAAAGTGGCGCATAAGGCCGGAGCAGGTCACAACTACAGTATCATTCCTTTTAAAGGGTTATATCTGGGATATAAAGATGATTCTCTTATTAAAAAGCTGATATATCCTGTTCCCGATCTGAACAACCCATTTCTCGGGGTTCACTTTACGAGGACAGTAAGAGGGCATATTAAAATAGGCCCGACAGCAATTCCGGCATTCTGGAGAGAAAATTATCAGGGTTTTTCCAATTTCAGGTTTAAAGAATTACTGGATAGTCTGTCTACGGGAGCCATGCTGTTTTTTCAGAACTCATTTGATTTCAGAAAAACAATTTTCATGGAAATGAAAAAATATAATAAAAAAAGTCTCATACAGCACGCTTCGCGTCGTATAAAGCATATAGATAATATCAAGTGAGACAGGAGATCCGCGACCGTGTTC
>CAYPIT010000197.1:0-3317 GCA_964410825.1 uncultured Nitrospiraceae bacterium | reverse complement strand
CCGGGACACTCAGTTTCCCGAAATAGGGATATTTTTTGAAATAACCACTGTCTTCAGCGTCTTTCCCCAGGTTAATGAGTTCGATAGCATTGGTCTGTGCAGCCATAATGACCGCGCCGCTCGGGAATGCAGTAAACAGCCAGAATGCATCAAGCTGATTGTTGCCGAAGGCCTGTGCAGCATCGTTATATCCCATTGCGTTTCTTTCGATCTTGTCCCAGATCCCGAGATGGGTAAAGAACATCTCACAGTTGGCGAATGCTCCTGAACCTGCATTTCCTACGCCGACTTTTTTACCGACAAGGTCTTTTGTGCTCTTTATTCCTGAACCCTTCTTGACTACAAGCTGGGCCGGGGCGCCATAGAGATAAGCCACTGCCATAACGTCTTCGTATTTCTTGGGATCATTTTTCATCATCCCGTTTCTGCCCAGATACACATGGCCTGAATAAACAACCGAGAATTGGTGCTTCCCTTTATTTACTTTCCGCAAATTTTCTACAGATCCGGCTGATGACTGTGCCTTTACAGTGAATCCCTTAATATTTTTTACAGGTTTATAAGTCTGAATTGCATTAGCAACTACCTGGAATGTGCCTCCTGCGGGCCCGCCGCCGAATACGACTCTTTTTTTGGCAAATACATCTGAGTCAAGTGAGAATGCTACCAGCAAAAATGCACAAATACTGATGATCAATCCATACCATACTTTTTTCATTTTACCCTCCGTAGTTTTTGGTTACTCATTGCTGTGGAATCAGCAATATGACTAATAGCTCCAGTCAGCAGCTCATCGTCAGTCTTCATAATGATCTCTGCCGGCTGAAACTGTTTATACCCCCTTTCCTCTTTTCACACATTTGCTCTCAAAGAAAATGTGTATTACGTTATAGCGGTTATTGTTGCTTATCGTTGTCTTTTCCCCGCGGCCTTCCTGCCGGGAGGTTCTTTATACTTTGAAGAGGCTATTTCTCCCGGCCATACGCTTTCAAACTTATCATCTATAATCTGAAGGGCCATTGTGGGGAGACTGTTCTGACGTTCGTATTTACCGTATGATTTAAATCTGACAGGTCCGAACGGTGTTTTAATGTCACTGCTATTCAGTGCAGTTCTGATGTCTGCAGGTTTGAAAGATTTCGCCCGCCTCAGTGCATCCACGGCTACAAGCAAAACTGAATACGCCTCTGCTCCGTGATAATCTGGTGGCACATGATATTCCTTAAGATATTGATCGTAGTATTCTTTTGTACCTTCATAGGGTACTTTCGGGGTCCAAAGTGTAGCGGTCACCAGATAGTCGGCAGCCCCGCCTGTCATGGTAATGAATTTGTGAGATGTGAACCCTCCAGCAGCTCCTATTAGTAAAGAGTTGATTTCTAATTCTCGGATTTTATTTACAAGTGAAGTCCCGTCTTTAAGGTAGGAGACCATATAAATTACATCTGGCTGGTCTTCCTGCAAAGGCCTGAGCAATTTCTGAAAATAATCCGGGCTCTGCCGCTCTTTATGGTAGGGGATGATCCTGCTAATCTCGATGTCATGCTCACGGCTGAACCACATCATCCTGAGCGCTCCGCCGGTCCCGAAAGGACTGTTTTCGTATATGATTGCAATCGATGCCGGCTTTATTTTTTTTAGGAGCAGCGCTTCAACTCCCCTTGCATACTCCTTTGCCGGCGGATTCATTCTATAGACATTCTTCCATCGTCGCTGAGTTATTCTGTCATCGGCAGCAGTAGAAACCAGGAAAGGTGTGCCAAGTTTATTTGCCATGCCTGCCGTATATACTGTATTACTGCTCCCGTATCCTCCGACAAGCATAACCGCACTATGTTCTTTAACCAGCTTTTTTACTGACGCTTCACCGGATTTACGTTTCCCTCCATCATCAGAATAAACAAGTTTCAACGGCCTGCCCTTGATTCCGCCTTCCCGGTTGATGACTTCAAGGGCCATATTGTGAGAGTTTCTCATCATGTTCGAGAACGGATAATCTTCCCAGTGGAGAACTCCTACTACAATCGGATTCGCGGCCTGTAATGATTCAGGAGTAACAAGAAAACTAAGCACAAGGAAAATAAAGGAAATAATAAAATAAAATTGAATAAACTGAGAACCGGTTTTCATGTTTTCTCCGTCGCTCAAAGAAACTGAACTGGAACAGTTTTGCATTCTGGAATGTTTTACTGGTTTTGAATGATGATGTAAATATTGTATTAAATAATCGGGGATAAGAATATCGGTATTTGTAAGTTTTTTTGTGTAGGCATTGTCCTACAAAAAGCAATCATAGACGGAGACGGGCAGTCTTCACAAAAAGAAGCAATACATGCAAATCACTTTTTGGAGCTCCCCTGATCGTCTTTAAGGTCAGAAGTCAGAAGATCGGCAATGCTTTCCACAGGCGCTTCAACAGGACCGGTGGTCAACACCGGTGCTGCATCAATTGCTTCTACATCGAGAATGGATGTAATGCGCTGCAGAGAGGAGAGAATCATAGTTTTTTCCCAGTTAGCTAACTTGGAAAGTTTATGCATGAACTGCTCCTGAAGCATTGCGGGAGAAGCCTTTACCATGGAAATGCCCTGGTCAGTCAAACTAATTAGAAAACTGCGTGCATCTTTCGTGCTGCGGATTCTCTGCACCAGTCCCTTCTTCTCAAGCCGGTTGATGATGCCTGTGACGGTTGCATGGCTGAGATGAACTTCCTTTGCAAGTCCTCCGGGGGTTATTCCTTTGACTTCAGATAGTTTCTTTAAACATATTAACTGAGGTGAGGTTAAACCGTATTGTCTGGCAAGATATGATGAATGCATATCAATTGCGCGCATTATCCTTCGTACACTTAATAAGATGTTTTCTTCATAACCTACATGTTCTTCCAAGTTAAGACCTCCAAATGCTGCTTCGTAAGACATATTATTTAGCATGTTTAACTATTATTTGCAATAGTGAGGGTATTTTGATTGGGAATTAGATAAATTTGATTGAAATCATTAGCATAGTAAATAATTCTGCCAGTAAAATTGCCCCTGAAAACAATTAATATCATTAATAATCAAGAAGTTACCCTCTAACATGAAATATATCTAGTTATTTAGTATAATAAACGTTTCGTTACTTCCGGAATTTCCATTGAGAGATAGGATTATATATGAAGATATTTGATGACAAAAGGCCTGTTATCAGTAAAGAAAGAGTATTCCGTTTGCTCGGTCAAAAAGACAAAGGGGTATCAGGCAGGCTTTCGAAGAAAATCGATAAGCAGATTGCCGGTCTGGAGAAAATGATACGCCCTAAAGTTCTTTTCACAA
>CAYPIT010000196.1:0-3339 GCA_964410825.1 uncultured Nitrospiraceae bacterium | reverse complement strand
GGCGACCCCGCATCCTCACACGCATTACCCCACCTTCCCCCTTTCTGAAAATCTAATACCGATATCCAGTGAATCTGCGGGTCTCTGGACTGATTATTCTCCTTCACACATGCATAGACACACCTTCTACACCCAATACATCTGGAAACATCAAGGCCGTAACCGAACTTAACACCCGGTATGGGTTTAGTAGTCTTTATATTAAACTTCACGCCATACTGCTCTTCATATTCTTTTTCGATCCGCATAATGACATTCCGCTTTTCATCTGCGGACATTTCTCTGAAATGCTTCTGAAAAAAAGCTTCCCACGAATAGGCATCTGCCGTGCCAAAAGGTATAGCAACAGATGCAAGCCCCATAGCACCGCCTTTCAGGAAGGCCCTTCGACTGACTGATTTGGATTTGTTTCCTCTATTAATCTTCTTTGACATGTTTGCTCTCCGATTCCAGAATTCTTTCTAATGGATTCCGCGGTACTTTAACGGTTGTTGATTTAGTTTGCCTGATTTCATCAGGTCTGATTGGTGGTGGCAGGGGTTTAAGGGGTTTGAACCGCGGGGCATGCGGCCAGTGACATTGTGGGCAGAGTCTGTACATTTTTTTGCCGTTCCATTCACCGGTGCGTTTGCCGTGGACTCCGGCCTTCCAGTCGCGGAATATCGTACCATGACACTGTCCACAGAGGTAATATGATTCATCGTAGGAAATGAGCTTGCCATTCGCGAGCCTCAGCTTGTCCCTGTCCTTGGGATTGTGACAGCTGAAGCACCAACCGTTAAAGTGTTTGAGCTTTATGTTCTCGTGAAAATCGAGCTCCCGGGGCGTGGTGTCGACCTCCATATCAGCGTGGCATCCAGAGCAGGGGAAGATGTCCTCGGAAAATGGAGGGGGAGGCACAAAGTAATCAGGAACAGCATCAGCAGCTACTGACAGCGATCGAAATGATAACGTCAGCATAACCATGAAAAAAAATACGAAACAGACAAATCTCATTAATCGACAGCCAGAAGCTTTCATTACGTTTGATTTCTCACTTCTCATATATTCCCTTTCTTCATATGCATAACGTTTTAGCTGAAGTGAAAATAAATTATTGCAATAGCAAAAAATATTATTTGGCTATTTTATCTGTTAATTTTGTTTTTTGCAATTTATGAGAACGAATTCTTTGCAGGAGGTGAATATTTTTAAAGTTCAACACTTACAGCCAAATAATCTTTTATTTAATGTAAGTGTATAAAGTCCGTTTTTGTCATTGTCCGGCTTGACCGGACAAGCCAGCGGATCAATCTTTATTGGACCTTGACATCAAGAAAATTATTATCCAGGCAGTTGCAAAGAGCAGCATTATGAAAGTTGCATATTTTTTTCTGAAAGTTAGCTCGTCAAAGGATTTCTTTATATTCTCCTGAATTTTATGTAGTTTTTTTGTAAAAAAATATGTCTTATCTCTAATGACCGATACAGAAATTGTATGAAATAGTGTCCGAAACTTCGCCTGGGTATCGAAAAGGCTCCTTTCTTCCTGCTCCGGATATACCCCTTTTGTTTTTAATACCCTTATATCATTTTCGATTGCTTCTATCTTTTTATCAGTAAGAAATAGCGCCTGCTTTATAATCTTCGCCCTTTCATAAGAGTGGCACTGCGAGCATCTCTGCGAATTAATTATGTTAATATCCACTTTCTGAATATTGTGTGAGCCATGACATGTTACACAAGTCGGTCCTTCACCCGTTATTTTATGTGATTTACCATGACCGCTTTCAACGTAATTCTTCAGGATTCCTATATGACACTTTCCGCAGAACTCAGGTATATCTTTATCAGCAGGCTTTCCGATAAAACTCCTTTTATGTGACATCGCCATAGTGGCATCTTCACTGTCTCCTCCATGACAATCGTCACAGGACACGTCATTCTGATAGTGCCAGCTTGCTTTCCAGTCTTGAGGAATCTGTTGCAGTTCGATGTTCATTGCATCGGAGGTATGGCATTCCAGACAGGCACTTTCTACTTCTATCTCAGAGCCCCACGGCTTGCTAAGAAACTCTTTTTCGAAAAGTTCCCTGTATCCTGCTGACACAAATGATGCAACAGCAAATACCATAATAAACAAAAAGAAAAAGAACTTTTTCACGAGTACCTCCCCATCACTGTTAACACAAACCAGGCAGCCAATAATAGCAGAAATACTCCCAATATAATCGGTCTCTTAAGAACATTCCTTTCTTCTCCCGAATCTATAAACGGCCAGAATAGTAATGTCACTATTGCGATAAGCTGGATGCTGATACCAAGAAACTTATTCGGTATCATTTTCAGCATCTGATACGGCGCAAGAAAATACCATTCCGGTTTAATATGCGGAGGAGTCTTTAACGGATCCGCGGGCATGGTTGCCGCTTCAGGCAGAAAAAGCGTTGGCATGAAAGAGATAATGAAAAAAGTAACAACAAAAAAAATCATCACCATCGAAACTTCTTTCAGGATGAAATCCGGATAAAAAGGATAACTTTTAGAATATGAAACCTTCCTGTATCCGGTCCAGGGTTTTTCCTCTTTCGCAGACGAACTGAGCGGAGGTACTGACAATCCTATCCTCCATACAAAGAACATATGCAGTCCAACCAATATCAGAAAGATAGGAGGCAAAAATCCTACATGAAGCGAAAAGAATCGTGTCAGAGTCATTCCGGAAATTGCTTCTCCGCCCCTCAGGATATTCGCAATAAAATCCCCGAGAACAGGGAATGCTGAAGGTATATTTGTAACAATTGTGGTAGCCCAATAGCTTCTCTGGCTCCATGGTAGCAGATAACCGCTTAGACAGAAAGCAAGTGTAGTCAGCAGAACAAGGCCTCCGATCAGCCAGGTTATTTCTCTTGGTTTTTTATAGTTACCCATGAAAAATATCGAAACAAGATGAATAAAGACAAGCGCTACCATAAGATTGGCCGCTACAATATGAATCATCCTTATAAACCAGCCAAACGGGATAACCGTCATAATCCGCTGCACACTGCTAAACGCATGTTCAGAATGAGGCACATAATATATCAGGAGGAAATATCCGGTAATCGCCTGGACGATATACGCAACCATCGTAACAATACCGATCGTATAAAAAATATTCGTATCGCTCGGAACCCTGTATCCTTTCAGCTTGTTATCAATCAGCTCCGAGAGCCCTATCCTGATGTTCACACCATCTCTAATTTTTTGCCACATAACTTTATCCTATAGTTATATCTTCACCCTCTACTCTGAGAGGAAATGTTGACAACGGTTTAGGCGGGGGGCCAGAGACCACACGGCCTTCAAGGTCAAATACTC
>CAYPIT010000195.1:0-3345 GCA_964410825.1 uncultured Nitrospiraceae bacterium | reverse complement strand
AAGAACTGACAGAATTTGATGTAATACAGAGAATATATAACCGACACAGACGGCGACAATACGCAATAAACATCTGTTATCTAAAGGAATACGCTAATGTGTCAAAGTAGAATTAATTGGTTGTGGGATATTCATTTTTTTTTACCCATATTAGAGTACAGAATATTTAATCATGAGAAACAGAACCTCCAATATACTTGAGGCCATTGAGATCAACTTAAAAGAAATAGAGGTTCCCCAAATACCCGATCTTGAAAAAGAATACAGAGAACTGATCAGGAATTACCTCACACACTGTAAAGCTTCAAAAGAAAAGATCGTGGCGAACCTGGTAGCCGGCAATGGGAGTGCAAGTGAAATCTCCTTATGATCAGATCACTTAGAACATGAAAGGCAGAAAATTCATATACATTTTACCGGCCTTTTTATTTTTATTAATAATAATCTGCCTGGCAACAGTGTATAATCTTGGAAGTAACTGGGAATATCTATTTAGCCAGAAGGGTACCCTGCAGATCAAAAGTGACTCTCCCTGGTCAAACCTCAATGCATTAGAGAAAGATTTTGCACACGATATCATCTACCGGGATGAGGGAGTCAAGGTAACAAGGCTTGTATTAAAAAGAGACAATTATGGTTTTCTCCACAATATAGAGAATCTGATTTTCCCTAATAAGGTCTATATCCTTGAATTTAATAAGGAGAACAAATTCTCCGTTTTTGCAGATACGGCTGCCAACAAGGCTCCGATGACAAGCAAAGAAGTACTCAGGAGAGGGGACTTCCACTACTGTGTTAATACGAGTTTCTATGATGAAGGTAATTCGGCATTGAATGAGATCATTATCGACGGTAAACGCTTCGGTAAAAGAACCCGTTCTGCAACAGGCTTTTTCAAGGTGATTGATGGAGTTCCCTATGCCGGTGCTCCCGGAGCATTATTTTCTAAGATCACGGGAAAGATAGAATATTCCTGTCAGGCATTCCCTTCCGTTATCGGCAATGGTGAACTCTGGTCTTATATTCTCAATGAGAATGACAAAAGACATAGGAAATCCTGGAAACTTAAAACCTATCGAAACCTGGTCGGTATGAAAGCCGACGGCAATATTGTAAGCATTGTTTCCGGCAATGGAGGACTTTTATCGGTCAGGGAGATTTCAATAATCGCCCGCAGATATGGGCTGGATCATGCCACCTTATTTGACGGCGGTAAAGCACTCCATTACTTCTTTAATGACGGAACATTTAGGTTGAGCTTTTCTGCCAACAACAACCAAATAAACCTGGGACCTTTTGTCATGCAGAAATCCCCCATCTTTTTGGGCGTAAAGTTGGAGTAAGCTATGAGACTGTGGAAATTGGCAATAGTTTTAATGATGCTGGCTATCATTACTCTTCTGGGCCGCAGCATATTAATCAAATGGAAGCGGGGCGAAATCAGGTTTTGCACACCCTTAGAAAAGAAGTACCCGGTCAGGGGCATTGATATTTCTCATCACCAGGAAGCAATAAACTGGCAAGCATTAAAGGAGGAAGAGATTTCATTCGTTTTTTGCAAAGCAACCGAGGGTTTAACTTTCAGGGATAAAATGTTTCAGGAGAACCGGTTGAAAGCAACAGGCATCGGTATTGATGTTGGAGCCTATCATTTTTTCCTTAACACTGTACCGGGTGTTGACCAGGCAATGAATTTCATTTCCGTGGTGCCAAAGACAGTTCCGCTACCTCCAGTACTCGATATAGAGCATGGTTATTTTAATCGAAGAAAGGGGAAATCCAAGGCTCAGATCCAAGCTGAGATCTTAGATTTTTTACAGACTGTAACGGATCATTACGGGAAGAAGCCTATTATTTATGCCGATCCTTTTATCTACTATTATCTTCTACGTGATATAGAATTTGAATATTCATTCTGGTTAGATGGAAAATTCTGGAGGCCTATTCTGGCACCGGGCATCAAATGGACATTCTGGCAATTCACCAATAAAGGGAAGCTGAAAGGTGTGAATGGATTTGTTGACTTGAATGTCTTTCGTGGGAATGAGGATGATTATGAAAGGTTTAAACTGGAATCGGGCCTTCCTTCGGAAAATTGAAATGAACAACATATGAAACACAATCAAACAAGAATATTGATCGGTGTACTAGCTGGAATGGTAATCCTCGTCAGTGTAACTTATCTTTTCAATCCAGGAATAATCCGATATGGCTTTTGCTATATACTGAACCATTTCCGGGAATGCAAGGAATATGAACAGCAGGAATACAGCCATCATCTAAAAGATCAGTTAAAAGATTATATTTCAATATCCAGATCATTGGGAATCGAACCGTGTCTGAACGAAACTGAACTTCAGGAGCGAGTTAGTATTGGAGAAATCTTTCCTGTACATAAAAGCAACAGTTATGTCATAGACAAGATGCATTACAGCTACCCTTATCTGACAGATGCTAGCATCAGGTTGTTAAAGGAAATCGAGGCGGGGTTTGTTGAGAAAACTTCAGAGATGATTGAATTGAAGGGCATAAAAATCATTATCACTTCGATGACCCGTACCAAAGAACAATTGGAGAAACTCAGGATAAGGAATCGCAATGCCTCTAAAAATAGCCCTCATCTGAACGGAAATGCATTCGATATCACTTATGTCAGGTTCAAATCTCACAAGCTATGTCTTTCGCATTGTGATAAAAAGTACCTGAAGGAGGCCCTTGCCGATGTTATCTGGCAATTGAGAAGAGAACAGAAATGTTGGGCCACCTATGAAAGAAAACAGCATTGTTTTCATGTTGTGGCTAGATGAAAGAGGTATTTTTTAAAATTCAAAGGATCGAGTCACTAGTGTCCACTAAAAATTAAAGGTAATTGTAAATCAAGGCTATTGTCCATATTAATTTCGTTTTTATCATGTTTGAAAAGTTCTTTAATAGCTGTTTTATCCAAGAGCGATGCACTCAAAATTCGGAGTACTTCAAAAGTCGTTTTGCCGAGTTTAAGTTCATTTTCGACAATGGCAACCAGACAATAGGTGGTAATTGCACTGTAGATTTGTATGCGAACGGCATTCTCAGAGATACCCCAAAATGATGTGATATGCAGATGTTGCTTGATCCATTTGAAGAAGAGTTCAACTTGCCACCTGTTTTTATAAAGCAGCGCTATCTGAGAAGCTTTAATTTCAAGGTTGTTCGAAAGATAAGTAAAGGTTCTCCGATGCTCTTGACTATAAAAAACTATACGACGAAGCTTCCCAGGATATTTCTGTTTAGTCAATGGACCGGTCAGCCTTATAACCTGATCAAAAAGAATATTGTCAGGTCCTTCAAGAAGCTCATCTCCCT
>CAYPIT010000194.1:0-3378 GCA_964410825.1 uncultured Nitrospiraceae bacterium | reverse complement strand
CCAATTAAGTTGAAAAATACAGTTTGCAGAAAAAGACAAACTAAAAAATAATGATAGTCCCTTTTGTCCTAAGTCACTTATTCTGGTAGCGAACAAAGAAGACATCTCCAATTCATCGGATGCATTTAAACATAAATATCATGCCGGGTACCCTGTAATCGGTTTTTCGTCTATGCGGCAGACAGGAATCGATGAATTAAAGAGGGCTGTCTTTGAACAGTCCGGCATTATAAGGGTTTATTCAAAAGAACCCGGAAAATCGGCTGACAAGAATGCTCCGTTTACAGTTCGTGCGGGTTCAACTGTTCTGGACCTTGCGCAGATCATACATAAAGACTTTGTTGTGAATCTTAAATATGCATGCATCTGGGGATCCGGGAAATTCGATGGGCAGAGGGTCCAGAAAGACTACATTCTTCATGATAAAGATATTGTGGAATACCACATTAAATAAAACATTGAGGGTCAGGTGCCATTAGATCAGCTTTGCCCTTTGCTTCAGTATAAGCATATGCGATAGCCCTGCAGCCCCTGCAGTTAGCCCATTTATCGCATCTGCCACATTTACCCTTGTATTTGCTCCTGTCTCGCAGATCATTCAATACATCAGAGGTTGCCCACACTTCTCTGATAGAATCTTTTCTGACATTACCGATAGGGACCGGCAGGCGCCTGCATGGAAGCATTGTGCCGTCCGGCATTATGGTGATTCCGGATATGCCTGCTGCACATCCGCCCATAGCTACATTTCCGCAATCAGACATTACTGAATTATTTCGAAACTGTGAGGCAACAGGATCACCGGTGACTATTTCGAGACCATTTCTGTTATCTAAGTGAAAAACATCATTATAAAGGGCCATTACAGCATCTTTGCTAAGCATTTCCTTTATCATGGTTAATCCACGGCCGGATGGCACAAGTCTTGAAAAACCAACTCTCTGAACTCCCATGCCAGAGGCCAGTTCGATGATATCCATTAAATACTCTGCATTAAGATTTGAGATGGTAACATTCAAAGTCACTTTAAGGTCAGCATCAAGAAGGTTATTTACCCCACGGAGCGAAGCAGTGAAACTATTTTCCCCCCTGATCGAATCGTGTATTTTCTCCGGGCCTTCTATGCTCACCTGAACCCCTTTTACATCATGATGTATCAATTTTTCAGCTTTTGTCTTATTTATCAAGATCCCGTTGGTAAGAAGATAGGTATCAAATCCATACTTATTAAATTCATTAATGATTTCAAATAAGTCCTTTCTTAGGAAAGGCTCTCCTCCGGTAAGATTGACACTCCGGGCAAAATCCAGACCATAATTCTTCTTCCAGCTGTTTATCGCATCATTGAGTTCTTCGATGGTTATCTTGATCTCATCAAACGACATCTCATCCATCGTTACACCATCCTGATAACAATGAGAGCAGGTAAGGTTGCATCTTTCGGTAAGATGCCATTGTATGAAAAAATCATATGATCTGTTTATCGGCATGACATTTAAGCAGGATAATCTTTATTCCCCCCTTTTACAAAGGGGGAGACGAACTTTTCATCCCTGTTTAGAAAACGGGGCATTCAAGTTCATTTTTTATAAAATTATTTTGTTATTTTGTCTTAATTAAACAGAGATGACAGAAACATTCGTGTTGCATCTGAAATGTTCCCGCCATCTCTGTATATCCTGGCTGCTTGACCAGCAGCTCTAACTCTTTCAGCCCTTTCATTTGAGGCAGGTCTTTTCAGGGACTACTTTTTTAATATTTCCCCAGAAATCAGCCTCCTTTAAAAGAGCCTTTTTGTCTAAAGGCTTTATCATCCTGGTTCACCTCCTTTCCTGGAACGGCATAGAAACAGTAATAAGATATATCAATAATAACTATTCTTTTATAATACGTGACCTATTAAGATTGTCAAGATAAAAATAGTGAGGCACTACACTCTCAACTGGTGGTTTGAAGTAAATGACATGCTCCTGACAATATGAAGGGCAAATATTGATGAAAGAGCGGTAGATGCAACCAGGATCAACATAATGATAATCTGATATTTAATCGCGATCATCGGGTCAGTCCCTGCCAGTATCTGTCCTGTCATCATACCCGGAATCGAAACAATCCCTACAGACATCAGGGCATTAATTGATGGGATCATACCGGACGTAATTGATCCTTTGAAATTATCTCTGGTGCTTTCAGCAGGGGAAGCCCCCATAGCAAGAAAAAGTTCAATTCTGTCACGCTCTTTTTTCAGTCCGTTAAACCAGTTGTTCATAGCGATCGCAATGGCGTTCATTGAATTACCGATTATCATCCCTCCCACAGGAATAAAATAAACAGGCCTGTACCAGGGATCTACCTGTACAATAATGCTCATTACAAATATGTTAATGATCATGTAGCTTAAAAACATGGATACCAGAACAGGGAAAAAATATCGGATCTTCTTTTCCTTGACTCTTCCGGAGATAATCCTTGCAGCAAAAGTTATCATAAACATAAACACAAAAACCACGATCCATGGATTGCTGAGAGCAAAAACTATCTTCAAAAGATATCCGAGCAGAAATAATTGTAGAAAAGTTCTGATCGTCCCTATCAGCAGATCTTTTTCCAGCCTTAGTTTCAGATAAAGAGAACATATCCCTGTTGCAATGACTAATAATGTGGTTAATGAAACATTGAACCAGGAAATATTTATTATTTCAGGAGTCATGTAATAGACGTTAACCTTCCGTCTTTAAGTTTAAAATATCGGGAATATGAATTAGAAAAACTGACTTTGCTGTGTGTTGCCATCATCACAGTAATTTCACGAGCATCAATAAGAGACTCTATTTTTTGCTCGATCAGCTTTCTATTTACGCTGTCAAGTGCGGAACATGGTTCATCCAGTAGCAGAACCTCGGATTTTAAGAGCATTGCCCTGATTAAGGCGATACGCTGTCTTTGACCTACAGAAAGTTTTAATGCCTCATGATTGACAGGAAGATTCAACTGAAAGTAATCAAGCCATTCTCCTGCCTTATCGGCATCATATTTCTTATCTTTATGAACGTGAAATGAAAAGGGGAATGTCAGGTTATCTTCTATTGTTCCTTCTACAGTAAAAGGAATTTGAGGGAGATAAAGAATGGCTTTTCTCAGTTCATCGATTTTATGTTCCCTTATCTCCCTGTTGTTAAAGACAATCCTGCCATGAGTGACATCATTGAACCGGTTGACCAGTTTCAGCAGAGAGCTTTTTCCTGCTCCGGATTCGCCGTTTATTATAATTAGCTGGTTTTTTTTTATTTCAAGATTCAGACCTTCCAGAACGGGCTTCCCCCCCTGATAGGAAAAAGAAACGTTTTCGATCTGTATAAGGTTCGACTTCATTAAAGA
>CAYPIT010000193.1:0-3380 GCA_964410825.1 uncultured Nitrospiraceae bacterium | reverse complement strand
ATAATGAAGGTAAAAAAATTGGAAAAGTTATCAGCAGTATTAAAAAATATTATAATACGTGCAGTTAGACAGTGCAATATGCAATCGGCATCAGGGATACTATTGTGAAACTGCCTTGCAACACAAATATAAATTAGAAAAGCATGCCAAAATGACAATGGTTTTGACAACAATGGCGTAGGTGAATGCAAGGTTTTTAATCCGGTTAATGCATATAGTAATGCAAAAAAGCATTAATTGGATCGATCAATTGTCTCCTCATGCTCAATATCAATATTCGACACAAGCCATTTATTATTTTTCTTTATCAGTGCATATGTAAGTTCGTACGATACTGAACTTCTGGACACAATCTCACCTGAATCAATATTTGTATGAGTATAGTCCCATTCCTCCCGGGTACTGACTTTAGCCCTGTCCGGAGAGATGATTTTTATATTAGAAAAAGATATATTTTTCTGCTCGGCATCCATTTTTTTGCGTGCTTCACCGAGTGCGGACATATGATAATATACCTTCTGTGACCTCTCTTCTGTTGCAACGGTGAGAAGATCAGTCATATTAAGTTTCCTGTAACCTTCTGCAAGCAACATGTTATATTGAATAACTACATGCTTTAAAATCACAGAAGCATCTGAAAGGTCTTTATCCTTGTTACAGGCAAACAGCAGTGAAAGAATAAATGCTGATATAATTAGTTTTTTCATGAAATGCCTTTTATCTTAACCATACACCATTACGTACTGCCAGTAGGTTCCCGCTCCATAAATAATCAAGCCGAGTATATGCTTTACAATAAGTATTTCTTTTCTCTTCTTTTCCGCGTCCTCTCCAAATTCACCTGTTTTATAAGTATAAGTTCGTCCTATTCCTGTAATAAGGATAACTGCCAGGCTGCCGATCCCGATGAAAAAGAATTCCTTCCTAAACTCAAAGAAAAAGTCCTCTGAGCCCGGAGGGGGTGTAAACCTGTTAGTCCAGTAGACTACCAGTACCGTAGCAAGCCATAATGCCGAAGCAAAGTCATGTATATAAGCGTTTATTACTTTGATGGATTTATTCATGGTAAACTCCGTGTAAATTCAGGGTTCGCAATAATATCAAATGCCAAAGTTCTAACCCTGACCTTTATTGCCTGAAATACTCTGAATGAATTGAGGACTGGATCAGCGGTACGAAGAACAGGGACGCAATGGAAAGGAGAAAGCAGAGCATGAAAAAATAAGACGCCTTTTCCCCCTTTAATCCAAAGAACCTCCTCAGATGAAGATAGATGCCGAAAAATATCCACGTTATCAAAGACCATGTTTCAATAGGGTCCCAGCCCCAGAACCGCCCCCATGACTGATAAGCCCAGATTGCGCCTGAAAGTGTAGCGTTAGTCCAGAATATAAACCCAAACCCTGCAAACCGGTAAGCATAGACATCTACCGTTTCAATATCGGGGATTTTCTGCAGCCATGAATAGGAAGCCCTTTTTTTCAGTATATAAAAAATGGAAAAGGCCAGAGCGATGAGCAGTGTAGCGAGAGATATCTTGATGAAGATGACGTGCAGCACAAGCCATATACTGTTCAGGGTAGGGGGCAGTTTCCGGAGTTCCGCACTGTAAAAGAGGCTTATTGCAATCAGCATGAAAGTTGCCGGGAACATTACAATGCTTGCAGGCCGTATTCTGGGAAACAGCCTGGCAAAGACGAGGAAAAGGAACATGGCGACCCATGCGTTTGATGAAAGGACTTCATACCGCACCATATATGGACCGTGACCGGCGGCTACCCATCTCGATACAAGCGCTACTCCGTGAATAAGAAGGCCGGCTATCACTATGTAATAACTTGTACTCTCTGCCTTATCTTTCCTGAATATAATACCGATAGCATTTGCCACTGCTGCGATTGCATAAACGATGACTGCTGTCCAGTGCAAGCCCGTATCGATAAGAATAGAACTATTCATGATCTTCTTTTCCTCCTAAAACTGAAATGATTTTTTTGAATTCATCTTCATAAAATTTCTCAAACTTCGATGCCTTACAGAAAAAGGTAAAACACTGTTTGTCTCTCCTCGCAAGAACCTCCCGTGGAGGCAGAAAGTAAGTAAGACTCACACCGGTAATTATAATGAAAAAGCCGGTAAAGATACCAGACATTCCGGTACTCCTGACGAAAATCACTCCCGACCACTTCGATGTGCGGAGAAGACTTGCAGTATATGATCCGAAGGTTTTGCTCTCACCGATTTTGAGCAATACCTCTGCATGTACGTCCTCTTTTTCCATGATTTTCATATTGAGCTGCTCATTGCTTTCATTATCTCTGGTAATACTGCCAATGGACTGCTCTTTCCTGACAAGTCTCAAAATGAGTATAGGATTTGAACTTTGGACTGACTTTTTCTCAGCATCAACATAGTATTTGGCTTTCAACATATAAGGAATGCCGTCAATAAAGAAGTTCCCGTAGCCCGGGCTGTCCCTGCTTCCCGGATGCTCGATCTGGATTATGGACTTGTACTGCCTGTTATGCATATCTCTGAATACAACATAAAATGCATCGCCAAAGCGCCTTCCCTGATATATGCGAAGTCCCGCAAAATTGACTGCCCGGTTGATCCCCAGATCATATTGACTGACTTTCCCCTCAATATCGGTAAAACTGACAACAGTTGATACGTTTTTTACATCGTCATTTTCCCAGAATTCGGCTATGACCTTATCGAGCTTTACAGATACGGGCAGGATAAATCTTTCCGCAAGCATCCCGGTCTCCTCAACGACCCACTCATTGCCGGGGAGATATGTCTCGCCTTCAAGGAGATGGAGGAGTCCGCGCGCCTCAGTTATGGTTAAAACAAGTGACGAGCCTATCACAAAGACAATCCCCAGATGCAAAAGGACATTACCCCAGTACCCCCATGGCTGTTTTATGAACCTGGATACCCTGTCATCCCTGCAGGTCTGCCTGTAGCCGGCTTTCCTGAGACAGTTCACCAACTCCTCATCCGAAACAGATATTTTCAAACCATTTTCATCTGAAGCAGTTCCACTGCCGAATGTCTTTTTCCAGGCAATCCTGACCTGATCCATTGTGGAGATAATGAGCATAATTAAAAAAATAAAGAGCAGGGCCGCAAACCACGGCGTTGTATAAACATGGTCGAGTCCCATGGTTTCGTACGTGGAAGCCCAAAAAGGATTGGCTTCCATCCACTGTTCTATCTCATACTGGCCGGAGGTCATTCTCTGAGGGAATATATAGGCGATAAGAACAGCTCCAAGGATAAGCAGGATAAAGGTGATGACTGTCTTTCTTGAGAGTAAAAAACGTTTAAGCTCGTTCATCGTGTTAATTATATAATAAAAAACGCACGAACCAAAA
>CAYPIT010000192.1:0-3415 GCA_964410825.1 uncultured Nitrospiraceae bacterium | reverse complement strand
TTAAAAATTTAATTTTATATCTCAATATTTAAGCCTGACTCTCATATATGTGCTGAATCTGGCCTGCATCAACTGAAAGGCAAAAAGAAGGGTTTATGGGCGGTAAAAGTAACCGGTAACTGGAGAGTTGTCTTCAGCTTTAAAGAAGGCAACGCTGAAAACGTTGATTATTTGGATTATCATTAGGAGGATAACATTATGAGGATTAGAAAAAGACCTCCAACTCACCCGGGTGGCATACTGAGAAGACAGTATCTTGAACCACTGTCTTTAACAATCTCGGAGTTAGCTAATACGCTTGGAGTATCCAGAAAGACATTATCAAAGATTGTGAATGAGCACGGATCAGTTACACCAGATATGGCTCTGAGATTATCGAAGGCATTTAAGACCACTCCTGAGCTTTGGCTGAACTTACAGCAGAACTACGACTTATGGCAGGCTTCTCATAATTCCGATGATTGGAAGCTGATTGACTCCATAGCAATATAAAAATAATATAACCAGGCGCTGCTGTGAAATCGAACCAGCGAAACCTTTTTTGACTATGTTTAATATATTGTCTGCAAATTACTTTTTTACACTCTGATGTGATTCATGGTTCGATTCAGTGATCCGCACGTTAGATTCATAAAAAAAGATTGCACCGTCGAACCTATAATGTGTATAATATAGCTAAATATACACATTGGAGGTAGTAATGAGAACAAATGTAGTTATAGACGATGACCTTATGAATGGAGCCTTAAAAGCATCCGGGCTCAAGACAAAAAAGGATGCCATCGAAGCAGGGCTTAAGCTTTTGGTTAAATTCAAGCAGTTATCAAAGATCAGAAAATACAGAGGCAAACTTAAATGGTCCGGAAATTTGGATGATATGCGGATAGACAAATGATTGTAGTCGATTCATCCATATGGATTGATTATTTCAACGGCACTGTAAGTAAAGAGACCAATTGGCTCGATGAATCGCTGGGGATAGAACCTATTATAATGGGGGATATAATCCTGGCTGAAGTACTCCAGGGTTTCCAGAACGAAAAGGACTTTAAAACTGCAAAGAAGTTACTCCTCGGAATTCCCTTTATGGATATGATTGGGCAAGAGTTGGCTATCAAAAGTGCAATGAATTACAGAGCCCTTCGACAAAAAGGTATAACTATAAGAAAGACAATTGATATAATGATAGGAACATTTTGTATTCATAACAATTTCTTTCTTTTGCACAATGATAAAGACTTTGACCCTTTAGAAAAGCATTTAAAACTAAAAGTCATGAAAATCTAACGGATGCATAGAATGTGTGTACGGACATAGCCAATATTTTCCTCCCCACAAAACATATCATTGATTAATTAATCCATTCAGTTATGCTACAATCTATAGTATTTTCCTGATCAGGAGGGATTAATGGATATTAAATCGTATGTTCTGAAAAAGGCAGAGGAAGCCAGCGAAGGGGCAAGGGCATTGGCGCGTGCTTCTTCTGACAGAAAGAATAGTGCGTTAATAAAAATGGCAGAGGCTTTAAGAAAACAGACAAAGCTTCTACAGCAAGAAAATAAAAAAGACCTTAATGCTGCAAAAAAGAAAGGTCTTACCAAGGCAATGATCGACAGACTTGCCCTGACTACAAATAGAATAGAGGACATGGCTCAGGGTCTTATGGATATCTCAAGTTTGCCTGACCCTGTTGGTGAGGTGACAAGAATGTGGCAAAGGCCTAACGGAATGACTGTGGGTAAGATGCGCGTTCCTATAGGAGTTATAGGAATTATTTATGAGTCAAGGCCGAATGTGACAGCGGATGCAACAGGTCTGTGTATTAAATCGGGCAATGCAGTAGTTCTCAGAGGGGGCTCGGAAGCTATGAACTCCAATAAGGCGATTGTACGCATTTTAAGGGGTGTTGCAAAGAAAGAAGGCGTCCATCAGGGAGCTATAACTTTTATTGATATACCGGACAGACAGGCGATAATCGAAATGTTAAAGCTTGAAGGAATAATAGACCTTATCATACCAAGAGGCGGTGAGGGTCTGATAAGGGCGGTGACAGAAAATTCAAGGATTCCGGTACTTAAACATTATAAAGGTGTATGCCATATATTTGTTGACCGTGATGCTGACCTTCAAATGGCAGAAGACATCTGTTTTAATGCCAAAGTGCAGAGGCCGGGGACATGCAACGCAATGGAAACTATGCTGGTTGATACGAAAATTGCAAAAAAATTTCTTCCTTCAGCATTAAAAAGATTCAAGAAAGCAGGTGTATTGTTGAAGGGCTGTCCAAATACGAGGCGAATTGATAAATCTCTTGCAAAAGCGAATGATGAAGATTTTCATACTGAATATGTTGACAAAATCCTGAATGTCAAAACTGTGAAAGATATGGATGACGCGATAGATCATATTGCAAGATACAGTTCTGCACATACAGAATCGATTGTTACCAGTGATTATGGTAAGGCAATGAGGTTTCTCAAAGAGGTGGATTCTGCCTCCGTATTTGTGAATATATCGACCAGGTTCAGCGACGGCTTCCAGTTTGGTCTCGGTGCTGAGATGGGTATATCAACAGATAAAATCCATGCGCGCGGCCCCATGGGGCTTGAAGAACTGACATGCACAAAATTTATCGCTCTGGGCAACGGCCAGTTGAGAACGTAGTAATAGTAAGGAGTAAGGAGTAAGGAGTAGTCGGAGGTCAGTTACAGATAACTGATCACTAGTCACTGATAACTGGTCCCTGTATTATATTATGAGAATAGGCATTTACGGCGGGGCATTTAATCCGATCCATTTTGGACACATGAGAACTGCAGAGGAAGTCCTGGAAACGTTCTATCTGGACAAAGTTGTATTTATCCCATCAGGTAGATCTCCATTTGATAAGCCGAATCTGGCAAAGGCAAATCACAGACTGGAAATGGTTAAAAAAGCCATAAAGGGGAATCGCCATTTTGCGGTGTCCGACATCGAAATAAAATCACGACAAAAATCATATACCGTTGATACTGTCAAAAAACATCAGAGACTTTATCCGGACAGTGAACTTTTTTTAATTCTCGGTGTTGACGCATTCCTTGATTTGCCTTACTGGAAGCAGCCTGTGCGTCTTATTAATCTTGTAAATATTATTGTAATATCGAGACCTGGTTACACCTTCTCTGATCTGTATGCTTTACCCTATCTTAAAGGAATTACAAAGAAGGCTCTAAAAGAGCTTGATAAAGGAGAAAATATGGAATTCGCTTCGGATATTTCGTTAACCACCAGGCTTTATTTGCGTAAGGTAACGGGACTTAGTATTGCATCATCTCATATCAGAAGTATGGTGAAATGCAGTGAAAATATTAAATATCTCTTGCCTGATTCTGTGAAATCCTATATAATTTCAAATAAATTGTACATGTAA
>CAYPIT010000191.1:0-3430 GCA_964410825.1 uncultured Nitrospiraceae bacterium | reverse complement strand
ACTGTTGAATTCTCTGGAATATCTTTTAAAAGATATTCCAGAGAATTCAACAGTTATCCTGCTTTCCCATTATCCTGACATTTTGGTCAGGCAAACGGATGCTCTTCTGATTAATCTGGAAAAAAAAAACATGGATCTATCCGGTTGGGACTGGCAGGACAACGCGTATTTTGAATATGACACAGGAATCGTAAGGTTTCAAAGCAGTGGCCGCCATACTCTCAGGGTGCAGAGAAGAGAAGACGGCGTTGCTATCGAAGAGATTGCTCTTGTCACTGAGGACACAAAAAACAAATATGTTAATAATGTTGCGGACAGGTACGCGGCTATAAATGCCAATTCGAAAGAGATGAGTGTCATTAAGGCCGAAGATATTCCTGATTCGAATATCTATGGCTCCTGGCAGAAAGTTAATGACCCGTCTGCCGATGCTAACTACGTTATAAAGGATATGCCAAATGAGGGTATAAAAAATGAATCGCCCATTCTTATGCCCGAAGACTATTTCGAAGCTGATTTTTATGCAAAGGATGGGGTTGATTATCATGTGTGGATGAGAATGAAAGCCGAAGAGGATTCGGGTTCGAATGACTCTGTATACGTTCAGTTCAATGATAGCATCAACCAGAAAAGTGAACCGGTATACCGAATAGGCGAATACAGTGTCCTCAAGGGCTTAAAGAGAATAGATCTGATTCTTGCGGGCCACACGCACGGAGGGCAGGTCCGTTTTCCCATGATCGGGGCTCTGAATAATCCACCCGGTCATAACATTATATATGATATGGGGCTGTTTGAAAGTGAGGGAACAAAGATGTATGTAAATCGGGGCATAGGGACTACATTAATTCCTATGCGCTTTCTCTCTTTTCCGGAGATTACGGTGTTTCAGTTTACAGAAAATAATGAAATCTCTGATTTATAAAAGAATCAAAGAAATAGTTATTGTTTCATGCATACTGTTATTTGCGGGCATCATTCGCATTCCTTCTTTGACTCAGCCTTTGGGACCTGACCAGGGCATCATGTCTGTCATTGGCAAGGGTATTTTAAATGGTGGTGTGCCCTACAGGGACTTCTGGGAAATGGGATCGCCCCCAATTTTTTTTACTTATGCGCTGATGTTCAAGATCTTCGGGACAAACATGGCGGCAATACCCATAGCTGATACTTTAATATCAATGCTCACTACATTCCTGGTATTCCTTTTGTCAAATCATATTTGGGGAAGAAAGGTCGGATATCTCAGTGCCTTATTCTTTGCGTTCTTTTCCAACGGCATACGGCTTGGTATGCATGCGGGTGGTGACGTTGCCTTTGGGACATTCTGGTATATAGCCCAGAGGGAGACTTTCATGCTGCCCCTGACGGTCGCAAGCGTATATTTCATTGCCAGAGCGGGAAGAACTGAGAAGAAGTTTCTCCCCTTGCTACTTGCGGGATTCTGTTCCGGATTAACTTACGCGTACAAGTTTCCCTCGCTTCTGATTTTCCTGATATTTGTGCTTTACGTGAACGGGTGTTTCATAATGACAAAGGGTACAGGTTGGGTGAAGAAATGGGTTGCAGGCAATATTTCTATGGTCCTCGGGTTTGTCCTGGCATTAGTTCCGTTTGTTCTATTTTTTATTATGAAGGGCGCCTTCGGGGAAATGGTGGATGTCATTTTTAAATATGTCTTTTCCGTTTATGGACAGCTTGAGCATGACTATCTTGCTGTTATCAAAATTGGCTTGACGCGTTCGATGTTTATAGCGCAGGAGAATTTTATCCTTTGGCTATTTTTTATTACGTCCTCTACTTATATTCTTATGAAAGAGAGATCCAGGGGAAATATCCTGATGGTGCTTTGGGCCATTGCATCGATAATGTTTGTGATCAGCCACAGGGAATTTTTCGGATATCATTTTCTGCTTGTTTTGCCTCCTTTTTCGATCCTGTCAGGATACGGCATGGTGAAGATATTCGCTCCTACACTTAATCTCCGCAGGATGTTCACCGAAGATTTCGGTAAAGTTTTTGTTGCGCTGGCACTAGTGGTAAACTTAATTTTTTTTGCGACCCTGGATTATATGCATTACACCAAATTTTTCTATTACGCCACAGGGAAGATTTCGAAAGAAACTTACTACGGTTTCTTTAACGCCTATCCAAAGCATGAATATTCTTTCCCCGCGGACTATCAGGTCGCCACATATGTAGTTAACAATACTGACAAAGACGATATGATCTATGCCCTTGGCGGTATTGAGAGCGTTGTATACTTTCTCACAAAGAGGAAGTCCCCTTCGAGGTTTATATTCTCTTGGATCATACTTTCAGGAGTGCATGGGCAGGTCGAACGGGCTGCGCGTTACAGGGCGGAACTTCTGGATGATCTCATGACAAAGAAACCGAAATATATCCTTACTGTCAAATCTCTTGATAATTACAGTAGATTTACAGCCATACACGGGTTCATTAAAAATAATTACACCATTGAGAAGATCTTCCCCGACGACAGGTTCCTCTATGTTTTCAACGGCAAAAAAATCAGACATGCATAAATACATTGCGTTGGGACTTCTGGTTTTGCTTACCATCCTGATACGCCTGCCCATTCTCTCGGAGCCCTGGGGCGCTGATCAGGCTGGATTTGGATATGTTGCAAAAGGAATGATCGAAGGAAAGGTCCCCTATAAAGACATATATTCGCTGACAGCGTATGGGATATTTTTCACATATGTTCTTTTATTTAAATTATTCGGCATTTCCATGGTATCTATCCACTTCGGGCATTTGGTGGTGTCATTAATAACGGTTATTCTTGTTTTCTTTTTGACACACCGTATCTATGGTACGAAGGCGGCGATCGTAGCCGCGCTCTGTTACACTGTTTTTTCTAACGGACAAGCATTCAGTGGATTCGGTTATGAAAATAAAGGAGCCTGGGGTACCTACTGGTACCTTTCCCAGAGGGAGGTCTTTATGGTTCCCATGTTAACCGGTGCCGTTTTCCTGTTGATAATTGGAGAAAAGAAAGATCGAATGTATCTACACCTGATTAGCGGGATTTTAATCGGGTTAGCGGCTTTTTACAAATTAACGGCTGTACTAGTGCTCCTGCTCTTTATGGTCTTTATCGCATGTGAATGGTATTTAAACGAAAAGAGGACAAAGCTTATAAAAATTATCGGCAATGAGTTTTTTTTGCTTCTGGGCTTTACCGTGATCCAGTTACCGTTTCTTTACTATTTCTGGCTCCATAACGCCCTGAATGACGTATATCAGGCATTGTTCGTTCACCTGTCAACGTATGCTAAACTTTCCAGGGGACTTCGCATAGAAGCTCTTTTTTCCGGTCACTACTCTGTTCTCAGTGAGAATCTCCTGCTGTGGCTGTTTTCGGCAATATCCTGTTTATACATTATCTTCAATAGATGATGTTTTT
>CAYPIT010000190.1:0-3440 GCA_964410825.1 uncultured Nitrospiraceae bacterium | reverse complement strand
CCAGGCTTGAAACTCTTTTTCAAAGGCTTCTTTTTTATTAATTGCATCCAAACGCTTTAACCCCTTCAGAATTCCTTGGTTCTTTTTCCAGGAATTCGCTATTCCAGACTTTTTAGCTGAATACTGAATTCGAATCTTCGGACTAATCTCCATGGCCTTCATTATTATATCAAGCCTTTTTGTACGGAGGTCAATACTTGCAGGTATCGTATTCAGGACCTTGTCACTAATTAAAAAAGACGGTATGTACTCAGTAGTTCGGCCAGGGTAGCCAAATACCATGGTAAAATCACCCTTTTCAATTCCTTTTAATGATATTGGCAAAAACTTCTTGGGTTGATACGGAACATTATCAGGAGAATAATCGGCAGGCATATTGTTTTTATCTGCATACACCCTGAAAACAGAAAAATCACCTGTGTGTCGTGGCCAAATCCAATTATCAGTCTCGCCTCCAAATTTTCCTATTGAAGAAGGTGGGGCACCGACAAGCCGAACATCCCGGTAGGTTTCATAAACAAAAAGAAAGTATTGGTTACCGGAGAAAAATGCACTGACCCTCGAGGTATAATGGGTTCCTGCGACACTTTCATTTTTGATCTTATCCATATTTAATCTCATTTGATTCTGAGCTTCGCTTTCTTCCATACTCTCGGTCACGCCTGTCATTACAGCATCTGTGACATCTTCGATCCTCACTAAGAAAGTTACTGACAGACGCGCGTTCGGCAACTCTTCTGCTCTTGACATGGCCCAAAAACCATCTGTTAGATAATCATGTTCGACTGAACTGTGGCGTTGAATCGCTCCATATCCGCAATGATGGTTTGTAATGAGAAGTCCCTCATTTGAGATAATCTCTCCAGTGCAACCACCTCCAAATATGACAACGGCGTCTTTCAAACTAGCATGATTGACTGAGTAGATGTCTTCGGCGGTCAATTTAAAACCTTTCGCTTGCATGTCCTTAATGTTGTATTTCTCAAGCAACAGGGGGATCCACATCCCCTCATCTGCCTTTGTCGGCTGAAAACTTAATCCTAGCAGAGTAACTGACAGGATAATCATTATGAGTCTTTGTTTCATCGATTTATGCTTTTGGTTGATATTCTGTAAATGTTTTCAATTGATTATATAGCTGGTGTGTTGGTAATCCCATAACGTTAAAGTAAGAACCAGATATGGATCTAACACCCATACATCCAATCCATTCCTGAATTCCGTAAGAACCGGCTTTATCAAAAGGTTGACAGCTATCAATGTAATGTGTAATCTCATCCACATCCAATTGTGCGAACCAGACTTCCGTTGCAACCTCAAAACACGAGATTTTATCCATAGATCTGAGACAAACTCCTGTAATAACAGTATGCTCTCGATTATTTAGTTTTGTCAGCATCTCTATTGCTTCTTGACGGTGGTTGGGTTTGTTAAGCACCACCTGGTCCAATGTAACAATTGTATCAGCTGTGATTAAGATTTGTCCGTTTGTCAGATCTTCAAAATAAGCATCCGACTTCTTGCGGGCCAGATAGGAAGCAGCATGCTCAAACGGCAGATTTTCAGGGATCTCTTCAGAAAGATCATTTTTTAAAAGCAGAGTGAACTTAACACCCAATCGTTCAAGTAATTCCTGCCGTCTTGGAGATCCAGATGCGAGCAGTATTTCAAACCGATTCAGATGGTTCAGAAAACTCATGAGTACTAACCGGTAGTATTGGTTATGATGAAATAAGCTACAGGTGCGTAAAGAAGACCGAAGAACATTATCAGTTTAAGCAAGTAGCTGATTCTCTTCATATCAGTTTCTTGGGTAACCCGATAAAGTTGATAAATAAGAATGATTATCGGGATAACCAGGAATAGTCCAAAAAAGATCAGGCTGATCCAATCATTCAGGAAGACAAAAAATAAAACGCATAACAAGCCAAGCATTATTACGCTAACAATTAGCGAGATCCACTTTGCGGTACCAATTCCCCAGCACAATGCGATGGTTTTGCTCCCTGCTTCCCGGTCACCGGCCATATCCTGAACATCCTTTACAATTTCTCGGATAAGGTTTGATAGAAAAGCAAACAAAGCAAAACAACAGATCCATGCAATAACGGGTTTGAAAATGTAGAAAAATCCCGGAGTGGCATGACTATAATAGGATTTCATTAAAGGATATTCAAAAATCAGGACCAACAGGGGCACTGTAGCTGTGAGAATAGAAATAGCAAAGTTTCCAATGATTAATCGATGTTTAAGGTCTGCAGAATACATCCAGAGGAGCACAGGTACCCCGATAAAAATCAATCCCAGCCAGTAGATTCCATGATAGATTGACACAAAAATACCTAATAAAATGCCGATACTGTTGAGGATAAAATGCGCTACCATGGCCTGTCGTCTGCTAACCCATTTATCAACTACCACTCTATTAGGATTATTAATTCTGTCGGCTTTCGCATCATGATAATCATTTATAACATTTCCAGCGGCTGTGATAAATACGGTTGACAAAACAAGAAAGGCAAAAGTCCATTCAGGCATTTGTTCCTGAAGTCCCAAATAATTTGATATTGGGATCAGAACAGACCAACGCATTAAATACATAGTAAGAAATACGATCAGTAAATTCTGGAATCTTATTATCCTGATAAGCGCTTTGATCATTCTTGCAAAATTATATTGGACCAGGCCACATTTTTTGAGCCCTCATAACTTGTTCAATTATATCCCTGACGCATCCCTCTCCTCCTTTATAATCAGAAATATAAATGGAAATATTTTGAATCTCTTCTACCGCATCTGCCGGGCAGGATGGTATACCTACCATTTGCATTGCAATTAAATCTGGCAAATCATCACCCATATAGACGAGAGATGATAGATCGAGATCATATTTTTTTATGAAGGCAAGCAGATCGGTTTCTTTTTTTAATGATTCGATTACGACATCGCTAATTCCAAGTGTCTTAAATCTTTCGATAATTGAAGTTGACTTGGCTCCTGTAATGACGGCAACGAGGAATCCTTGTTTAACGGCTTGTGCTAGCGCAAAACCATCCTTTGTATTCATCGTTCGCATCATATCACCCGAAGGATGTAGCACGATTTGTGAAGACGCAAGAACTCCATCTACATCGAACACAAAAGCTTTAACTGAGCCTAAATCTTCCTTAAAGAAACCCATAGATCTTGGTTTAGCTTTCTCTGGTATTGAAATAGTATTCTATCGCCGAAGAAATCAATTGATATATAGACTGTTTTTCTGGACAGCAAGATAACAAATCCAAATGCTTTTTTAAGGTCTCCTTATCACCTCTTTTGGCTGGCCCTGTCTGGGCCTTAACTGCTCCTATGTCGATCATCTTCCTGAATGTTTCTTCTATCAATGGCTTTAGGACAGAGCTGTCTGTGCCTGTCTTATTTAATAGAGTTAATTAATATTG
>CAYPIT010000189.1:0-3469 GCA_964410825.1 uncultured Nitrospiraceae bacterium | reverse complement strand
TTTGCTTCTGAAATAACGAAATTGTCTGGTGTGAGATAGCATACCGAAGAATAGTCATTTCCATTATGCAGGGAAAGGAGTTCTTCGAAGAGTTCGACTCTTTTATTTTTTACGCCTTTCGGCGCTATGAACAGAGTTTTATTTTGCATTGAAGTATCAAGATAAAACCGGCTTTGAAGATATACCCAATGCAGAGTCAGGTGCGGATATTACTGTCTGCACCTGCCTGTCAGCGGTTTTTACCGGGTAGCTTTTCCAGAGGGCAAATGCTGCATTTCGGTTTTGGTTTACAGAAGTCCTTCCCCAGCATGACGAGCAGTGCATGAAATTCATTATATCGTTTGACATCGGGTTTAATGTTGACGTGAAAGAGTGCCTGAAGTTCATGGTATGCTATTTTATCAGATACAACATTGTGTCTGCTCAATACTCTTTTGGTATAGGTATCTATTACGAATACCGGCTTGTCCAGAGCATAAAGCAGAATTGAGTCGGCTGTTTCAGGACCGATTCCATTGACATTCAGGAGTTCTTCCCTTAAGACAGACATGTCTGCTTTTTCGAGTCTGCTCATGCTGCCCTTATAGTGATTTGTCAGAAAGGTCATAAAGTTCTTGAGTCGCTTTGCCTTTACATTAAAATAGCCGGCTGGCTTAATGAGTGATGCCAGCCTTGAGTGAGAGATAGTATGCAAGGCATCAGCGTTCAGGACTTTACCATTTTTTAAATTGCCGATAGCCTTTTCCACATTAGTCCAGTTGGTATTCTGCGTGAGAATTGCTCCGACGGCAATCTCGAACGGTGAATCTCCAGGCCACCAGTTTTGGGGGCCGAAATGGCTGTAAAGAGCCTTATATATGTCAGTCAGAATTTTCTTCTGATCCCTATGGCGCAGTTTGGGCATTGAATGAGTTACTGGCAGCGTGTAACGGGTATTATCCCGGAGGCCAGTTCATGGCTCTTCCGCCAATAAGGTGAAGGTGAATATGAAAAACAGTCTGGCCTGCTTCCTTATTGCAGTTCATTACTGTCCTGAAGCCTCTTTCTGCAATTCCCCTCTCTTTTGCAATTGTGTTTGCAGCCTGGACCATATGCCCGATAAGTGCATGATCTTCCTCTGTAATGTCCAGGGAGGTGGCAATGTGTTTTCTCGGGATTACCAGGACATGGACTGGTGCCTGAGGGTTAATATCTTCAAAAGCGATAACATGGTCGTCTTCATAAACTGTTTTGGCAGGTATTTCTTTCTTGATGATTTTACAGAAAAGACAGTCCATATGAGTCTCCTTTTTATTTTTTTATCATTATAAACAAAATAAGATTTTTTTTATTATAATACAACCCATGATAGCATTGAATTTTGAAAAAATAAAAAGTACAAAAGCCTTTACCGAAAATATAAGATGGGATGTGACCCCTAAGATATTTCTTGAGCCCAGCTCAGGACCGGGTGCCGAGCCGGTTGATCTGACTTATGGATATATGCTTTATGTTGATATGGTCGATGAACGACCTGCCCTGGCTGTTATGGTGCTTAAAAAAATGCTCAGTAAAACTGCCGGATATACACATGACATTCCGGATGATATGTTAAAAGAGTGCGTGCACTGTGACGCAAGCGAATGTATTTCCGGAATGTATCCAATAACCGAAAGGCTCCAACAGTGGCTTAAGAATGAGTTTGGCCAAACCGGTTAATCTTCGTTGATTTTATAGCTTACTGTAACCTCGATATCTTTACGAAGTGCGTTATATACCGAGCAATACTTGTCATGAGACAGTGAAATAGCCCTGTCAAGCTTCTTTGGAGTAAGCCCTTCTCCATTTACTTTAATGATTAGGTCAATGGATTTGTAATATTGGGGTGGATCGGGTTTCCGCACTCCTGAAAAATCGATCTTAAAGCTTTTAATGTCAGCATGCATTTTTTTCAGGAAATAAAATACATCTATAGCCATGCATCCTGCAACACTTGTCAGCAGAGTTTCGGTAGGCGCGCATCCCCATTGTAAATTTGCGTCATATTCAATCTCATAGCCCATCTGGGTCCTGACATTGAATATTAGGTCTTTATCCCATTCGAGCCATCCTTTATTAAGCTCAAGGATGTTTTCTTTATAGCCATCTAATGAGATGTCCTGGCTGTTTGCGTTGCTGTTTTCCATATTGTGTTCCCTCCAAGCTGAATTATTGTGTAGTGGAATCCCTTAGCCATGCCAGGTAATCTTCAGAGCCTTTACTAATGGGAATGGCAATAACTTCCGGCACATCATAGCTGTGAAGCTCTTTTACCCGTGATGAGAGTGACTCAAACAGTTCTTCCCGAGTCTTGACTATCATCAGAACTTCAGTGTCATCTTCAATTTTGCCCTTCCATAAATATATAGAACGAATAGCGGGGACGATGTTTACGCAGGCGGCAAGTTTAGACTCTACAAGAGCTTTTGCAATTAATGATGCCTCCTCACCATTCGGTGCGGTGATGAAAACGACAACTTCGTTATTATCGGGTCCTTCTGACATAGCAATATATTGTTACAAAGATAAGGTTAAAATGCAATTTAACTAAGTCATAAAAATATAAAGATATTTAATCACAATCTAATAATAATGAATAATAGGAACAAAAATGTGTAAACTGATTATTTAGTGTTGACAAAAGAAGAAAACTGTTTTAGTATTTGTATAACAATTCTACTTTAACAATCCTGTTGAAGCTGAAAGGTTAAAACCTCCGAAAGCTTATTTTCAAGGTATAATATAATCCCACAACAAAGGAAGTAAAAATTCTATGGCGAATAAAAGCAAAAATCAAAGCGGTATGAATATTGGCAATCTTAAGGAAAAAACCATTGACGAGTTGTCAAAAATGGCCAAAGACCTGAAAGTCGAGGGTGCGAGAGGGCTGAGAAAACAGGACCTTATCTTTGCACTTCTTCAGGCCCAGACGGAAAAGACCGGCCTGATCTTCGGAGAAGGAGTCCTGGAAATTCTTCCCGATGGATTCGGGTTCCTCCGTTCTCCTAACTACAGTTATCTCCCGGGACCTGATGATATATATGTTTCACCATCGCAGATACGAAGGTTTAATCTCCGCACAGGAGACCTTGTTACCGGTCAGATCAGACCTCCAAAGGAAAGCGAGAGGTACTTTGCGCTTCTGAAGGTTGAGGCTGTTAATCATGAAGCGCCTGAAGATAGTATCGAAAGGCGGCTTTTTGACAACCTTATCCCTTACTACCCGACTGAAGCAATCAATCTTGAACATGACAAAAAAGATATGTCAACACGTGTCATGGGACTTGTGACCCCGATTGGTATGGGTCAGAGAGGGATGGTAGTTGCAGCGCCAAGGACCGGTAAGACTGTTTTGCTTCAGTCTATAGCAAAAGCAATCAAGAAAAACCATCCTGAGGCACATCTCATCGTCCTTCTTATAGATGAAAGACCTGAAGAAGTTACTGACTGG
>CAYPIT010000188.1:0-3472 GCA_964410825.1 uncultured Nitrospiraceae bacterium | reverse complement strand
CACAATCCACCTTGGATTTGCGGACCTTAATTAGCGTGATGGTTTAAGGGTCGGCATTGTCGAGGTTCCGGGGCATGAGCGTCTCATAAAAAACATGCTTGCAGGTGCCGGCGGCATAGACATTGTGCTCATGGTCATCGCTGCTGACGAAGGTATCATGCCTCAGAGCAGGGAGCATTTCGATATCTGCAATTTATTAAAAGTCCAGAGGGGATTGATCGCGGTTACAAAATCCGACCTTGTTGAAGAAGACTGGCTCGAACTTGTTTCGGATGAGATTAAAAATTTTATAAAGGGCTCATTTCTTGAAAACACAGATATTATCTCTGTCTCATCAAAAACCGGGCACAATCTAGACCTGCTGAAAGAGAAGATCAAGGCACTCGCCATGGATGTTGCGCCTAAATCAGAAGGTGGCATTTTCAGGCTTCCTGTTGACAGAATATTCACTCTCAAGGGTTTTGGTACAGTTGTTACCGGAACTGCCCTTTCAGGAAGTATTTCGATCGATAAGACTGTTGAAATACTGCCAAAGGAGATCAGGGCTAAAGTACGCGGACTGCAGAGTCACGGAAAAGATCTCACGACCGCCCATGCAGGCCAGCGAGTTGCGATTAATCTGCAGGGTGTTGCAAAAGAAGATGTTCTTCGCGGTGATGTCGTAACTATTCCGGACAAGTTAAAGACAACTTATTTTATTGACGCTGATATTGAACTCTTAAAAAATGCCCCGATAAGCGGGCTGAAGAGCAGAAGTCTTGTGCATTTTCATACAGGAACGTCTGAACTAACCGGCAGGATTATCATTTACGAGAGCGATGAGTTGAAGCCGGGTGCCAAAGCTTTTTGCCAGCTCAGATTCAAAGAGCCGATAACGGTGATGGCTGGCGACAGATATATAATCCGGAGGTTTTCTCCTCTGATGACAATCGGCGGTGGAGAAATCCTCGATGTATCTCCGAAGAGAAGAAAAAGAGATGAGAGGATGAAGGATCTCGAAATCTTTGAGCATGGAGACCTGCAGGATAAACTTTCTGTCAAAATAGTTCAGAGCGGACTAAACGGTATTGCGATGGCTGACATCGCAAGCTGGATCAAGATTGAATCCACCGAACTTCAGCGTGAGATTAATTCGCTCGTTAAGTCAGGAAAGCTCTTACAGTGCGAAGGCAGACTCATTCATAAAGATAATTATGATAAATTTGCTAAAAAAATAGTTGAGTCTATAGTCAATTATCACAAGTCCTATCCATTAAAGCCGGGCATGACAAAGGGGTCTATAAGGGCTTTATTTAAAGGATTGGATCAGAAACTCTTTGAGGTTTTTCTCGGCCAGGTTAAGGATATCGCGGTAGAAAGAGAAATCGTCCGGTTAAAAACATTTAAGATATCATTAAGTGAAGACAAGAAGGAACTGAAAGACAGGATTATGCACGCCCTGAACAAGGCATCATTCCAGCCGCCCTCAAAGGATGAACTGTCGGGCTCTATCTCGATCAGAACAGAAGAAACAGGAGAATTATTAAAGATCATGGCATCAGAAAAGACCCTTGTAAGGATTAATGATTCATTATATATTCCAATGTCAAACTATAACATCATGATAGAAAAGCTCAACAGTTTCTTTAGTGCAAAAAAGGAGATGACAGTAGGCGAGTTCCGGGATTTACTTGGAACTTCCAGAAAATATGCCCTCCCTTTCCTGGAATACCTTGACAGTAATAGGATAACGCTACGAGTAGGAGAAATCAGAAAATTCCTCGACAAAAAATCATAACCACCAGATCAATACCACTTTCAGTTACCTCTATACTTTGTCAGATATCAACATTCTATAGGCTTTGGTAAACCAGCCAGTTTATAAGCAGTCTTGTACCCATGCGATGGAAACAGTCTGTGCATATCCTGTTATGTATATGATTTATATCATGTTCGCTATTTCTGATAATAGATATAGTGAAACAGGGAGATAAATAGTGCCATAGCATGTAGGCGTTTTAGTAATGATCCTTTATAAAAAACTAAAAGGGAGAGAAAGTTGAGCAAAAAAAAGATTGTAAAAAATAATTCTTCTTCAAATCCGGAAATCTCGGATAAAGACATTTATGATGCGATGAAGGATATTCCGGGTTATCTGGATATTACGCCCGGGGACTTCAAAGAACTCTATCGGATGGCTTATCGACATTCGATGAAAAGGATTGCTAAATCCATTAAAGCAGGCGATATCATGACTGATGAAGTAGTAAGTGTTAAAAGAGAAACCCCGCTCAGGGAAGTTGCAAAACTGATGGCAGAACAGGGGGTATCCGGTGTTCCAGTAATAGAGGAAGACAGAAGGGTTGCAGGCGTCATATCAGAAAAGGACTTTCTCACACGCATGGGTGCCAGAAACGCAAAGACATTTATGGGTGTTGTTTCAAAATGTCTTAAAGGAAAAGGATGCGTTGCATTATCGATCCGCGCCAAAAACGCTGAAGATATCATGACTGCTCCTTCAATCAGCGTGAACGAAGATACAACGTTGCTGGATATTACTAATATATTCACAGAAAAGAAGATAAACAGAGTCCCGGTAGTTGACTTAACCAATCATTTAATAGGGATTGTCTCAAGGGCCGATATTGTAGAAGCCCCTTTATTACGAGGATTATGAGTATGTTGAAGGAATATTTCAATAAAATGAAAGGTTCTACAAAAAGCCCGCCTGCAGTAAGCCTGTCAGAGGTCGGATTATCATGGATAGGCGCATTTCTCGGAATAGCCGCAGTAGCATGTATTAACTATAACACACTTGAGGGAACAGACATGGTCATGATTATAGGATCTTTCGGTGCCTCAGCGGTCCTGCTATACGGTGCTATTAAAAGCCCTTTGGCTCAGCCGAGAAACCTTATAGGCGGACATGTCTTTTCTGCTATTATAGGCGTGGCCTGTTATCAGATGCTGAATGAATATATGTGGCTGGCTTCATCCGTTGCAGTGGCTACCGCAATAGCATTTATGCATGTCACAAAAACCCTGCATCCCCCGGGTGGGGCAACAGCCTTGATTGCTGTTATAGGAAGCGAGAAAATACATAATCTTGGATACTTATATGCAATTATCCCGGCAGGGCTTGGCGCAATCATTATGCTGCTGGTTGCTCTGCTTGTGAATAACATTCCAAAGACTCGCAGGTACCCCGAGTTCTGGATCTGACTTTTGTGTATAAAATATAAACAGCAATTTTGCTATCTGCACAATATGGCAATAATAAAATTTTTTTATAAGATTCATAAATCTTTTATATTTGACTATTTGAATCCTTACAAAGCAAACTTTCATTAGTATTAATTGGCATAGAGATGAGGAGAGATGAGTTTGTTTATTAACCAGATATGGGCGAAATAAATAAGAATCCCGTCATTTTATTAGCTGAAGATGATGTTGGGCACGCAGGACTTATTTTGAGCAGCTTGAAAGATGCCGG
>CAYPIT010000187.1:0-3535 GCA_964410825.1 uncultured Nitrospiraceae bacterium | reverse complement strand
TTGTCTTTTGTCGGGGGCTGACCCCTCGTCTTTCTATTTTGCATATCAAAGACCTGTACGTTTTTTTATTGCGCCTTTCCACTCCATTAAAGCTGTCACGATTTCACGTCGATCCCACTCCCACCAATGCAGTGTTACATTGGCTTCATCTTCTATATTTGCATACCAAAGATGTTCAATAGACTGATCTATACTAAATTTTTTATCTTTTTCATTTTCTCCCCCGCGTAGGCACAAAAATATTGATGTGATATCTATATAAAAAAAGACTTAGTTTCGCTAGGATTATTAATCATAACAAAACAGGCAAAATATGGCAGAAAAAAGAGGATGCTGACTTATGTTAAGGGGACATGACTGCGCAAAATTTTCAAATCCCCCCATGTTCCCTTTATTCCATTTTCTCTGGATTCCCCGATCTCGATACTAGTCGATTCCGACAAGTCGTGGAATGACAGATTATTTAAACAATTATTTTTTATCAACCTTCTCCATTTTGTCGGCTAAATGATTCCATTTGCAGGCGTGAAGCTCCTTAACCGTCTTGTGAATTGAACCGTCCTCAATAATTTTTATACGGTCCGATTCTTTTTCTATTCCATGAAACGAAAGCATTATGAAAAAGGCCTGATCAACATACTTCTTTACAGGGTCCATAACATCTTCCCGTCTTGAGTAATAGGGGTCTTCTCCTTCCGAGCATGGAGTTCCAAATACATTGAACTGTCTGCAGGCCATCGGTCTTACTTGATGTATTGAGCATGAATCCTCAATAAGGAATGGACAGGAATGATTTCGTTTGAAGCGTGCAAGCTGATTTTTCAGAATTTCACGGACAGGTCCTTTAATCTTTTCTGCAGCATACCACGCAATACCCTTTAACTCCAGCGGATATAACGGAATATCCTTGTGGGTGTGGCAGCAGGTTGAACAGCCCTCTCTGCATGCGAGATTTGTGCCATTTTTTTCTTTAATTGCGATCGCTCCAGCAACTCCTTTATCAACTACATAATATGAATCAATTAATAATTTGAGCCAGGGATTATCTTTTTCATCATTCGGGAAATGAAGCCTTCTGGTTTTTCCGGGTCCGGATTTATTTCGCTTTTTCTTTGACATGTATTTATAGTTTGATAATTTTACTGAATACGCTCATGCACGGATCAATAATACCTTATAGTTTAACTCAAGTTTATCTTTCAGATAAAATATCCTGTTGATAATGGCTGATTCATTGCTTTAAACTTAAGGCCATAATGAAACAGGTCATACTTGTCGAACCCGGCAGAATCGAGATAAGAAACGTTCCTGTTCCTGTACCGTCAGATGGAGAGGTGATTGTAAAAATAAACACCGCTCTTACATGTGGCACTGACCTGAAGGCATATATTCGCGGCCATGAATTGATCGCAATGCCTGGACCTTTAGGGCATGAATATTCAGGTACAGTTGCAAAAATCGGACGGGGTGTTGCGGGTTTTAAAGAGGGTGACGAAATAATGGGAGTGCATAGCGCACCCTGCAATGAATGCCGCTACTGCAAAAAGGGTCTTTATAATTTATGTGAAGTATTGATCAAAAAAAAGGCGCTCGGCGCTTTTTCAGAGTATCTTGTGCTCCCTCCCGGAGTGGTTCAACAAAACCTGTTTCATAAACCAGATAACCTGAGCTTTAATGAAGCTGCGCTTGTTGAGCCTCTGTCATGTGTTATCCATCCTTACAGTAAGTTAAGGCTTGATGAAATTGGGAATGCACTTGTTATCGGAGCAGGGCCGATAGGGCTTTTGCATCTGGCGTATTTGAAAATCAGGGGTGTTACTGTCATTGTCTCGGATTTTTTTGATAACAGGCTTTCTATTGCAAAAACGATGGGTGCTGACATGGTTACTATCCCAAAATATATTAATCAGTCATTAGAGGAAGTTACAGACGCTATGGGGGTAGATATTGTTATTGATTGTGCCGGTCAACTCAAGGTGTGGGAAAGTGCCGTGAATTATGTGAGGCGGGGCGGGACAGTTGTGCTCTTTGGAGGATGTCCTACAGGAACCCAGGTTACATATGACTCAGACAGACTGCATTATGATGAACTGACAGTGCTCGGTTCTTTTCATTATTTACCCGAGGATGTTAATAATGCATATCATATTCTGACTGAGGGAAAAGTGGACCTCTCGATGCTCATATCAGGTGAATATCTCCTGCAGGATGTTGAGAAAGTTTTTACTCTCCTTGAAGAAGGCAAGGGAATAAAATATGCTCTAAAGCCGTAGTATAAAAATGAAGCCGCAGACGCGATGTCAAAAGGTGTCGTCATTGTATTTCTTCGACATTCAGCCCTACAATTTCTGCATATTTTGGACAGCAGTGATTTATTAATCAGTTATGAAAGTTGCAAGGCTTTACAGTTTTAACGACATAAGAATAGAGGAAGTTCCTGTACCCGAGCCGGGTCCGGACGAAGCTCTTATGAAGGTAAGGGCTTCCGGTATCTGTTCAGGTGATGTAATGCCCTGGTATATAGAAAAGAAGGCTCCACTTGTGATCGGGCATGAGCCGGCCGGAGAGCTTGTTGCGGTTGGCAATAATGTGGAGAATTTCAAGCCTGGTGACAGAGTTTTCGTTCATCATCATGCGCCGTGTATGGATTGTGCTTTCTGCAGACGGGGTGATTTTGTCCAGTGCAGCGAATGGCGCAGATCAAAGATCATCCCGGGAGGAATAGCGGAGTTTGTTCTTATACCTGCAGGTATTTTAAGAAATGATACTATGCAGTTGCCTGAGGGACTGTCTTTAGAGGATGCAACACTGATAGAACCTGCTGCCTGTGTCGTGAAATCTCTCGGACGGTCGGGCATCAGGAAAAATGATACTGTTCTGATTATTGGCCTTGGTGTAATGGGAATGATTCACCTTCTTCTGTCACGGAAATTCGGAGCTGCAAAAGTTATCGGTGCTGATATGGTGAATTTCAGACTGAACAAAGCAAAAGATTTTGAAGCGGATACTGTTGTGGACGTCAACAGTGAATCGATCAGAGAAGTTATCAGTTCTGTTACAGACGACAGAGGAGCGGATATAGTAATTGTCGGGCCGAACAGCATCGAGGCTATGAATTCCGGACTGCAATGTGTTGCACCGGGTGGCACGGTTGTATTTTTTGCTCCGGCAAAACCTGACGAAAAACTGACAATAGATCCTAATTACATTTATTTCAGGGACATAAATATTGTAACCAGCTACTCCTGCGGACCGGATGATACAGAGAAGTCGCTTAAGTTTGTTAAAGAAAAAGTTGTAACTGCAGAAAAACTTGTAACTCACAGGTTCAGTATTGATGAAGCAGACACGGCTTACAGAACAGTTGCGGATGCAAAAGAGTCTCTGAAGGCGTTGATTGTTTTTGAATAAATAATTGAAGCATAACAATATATAATCTCTTCTGCTTCTTTGCCTTGCTATTCAGCAGGAAGGCACTCCATAAGAGCTTCTGTGATACAATAAATTTACTATGAAGGTAATTGTTGCTATGAGT
>CAYPIT010000186.1:0-3589 GCA_964410825.1 uncultured Nitrospiraceae bacterium | reverse complement strand
CTCCCAAGTCGTTTTTTTTGGATACCTCCTTTGCTTCACGATATTTATGAATAATGCAGGTTAAGCAATACCTTTATGTTGTACCTGTATGACCCAAATCATAGCAAACCTGATATGTCATGTATTAAACTAATAATACGATGAGTGTTTTTAAGAATGAATGCCCTGGCAGCAAGGATATCAGAAATCCGAGCCCCGAAGAAATAGACTGCAGTAAATGCGGCGCTTCAGTGGAAATCTGGACTGACGAGGCTGAGACAAAATGTAAATCCTGCGGAAACGTGGTCTCAAGAATTTTAGGACCTACATGTCTGGACTGGTGTGCATTTGCCAAAGAATGCGTTGGTGAAGATAAATACAGAAAAATAAAAGCAGGGTCCAGAAGCCAGAACTAATAACATCTATTCCTCTTCTTTCTTTTCATCCTCCGGTTGTTTCTTTTTATTCAGTATTCTTGAGGCCAAAATTCCGACTTCATACAAAATTATTATCGGTACAGCCATAAGTGTCTGATTAAAGGCATCAGGAGTCGGAGTAAGCAGAGCAGCAACCACAAAGGCGATCAATACGGCATATTTTCTGTTTTTTGCGAGAAAGTCCGGCGTCACTATACCCACTTTTGTCAAGAATACCGTTACAACCGGCAATTCAAAGACCGCTCCAAACGCTAAAATGAACTTTAGACAGAAATCGATGTAATAACCGAGCGTCCAGTTAGTCTGAAGATTTTCCATTTTATATGTAAGCAGAAAATTCATTGCGAACGGTAAAACAATTACAAAACAGAACAATGATCCGGTGATGAATAGAGCAGACGTAGTTAAAACAAAAGGCAGTGTGTACTTTTTTTCTTTAGGCATTAAGCCCGGGGCAACAAATTTCCATATTTCAAAAAAAACGATTGGTGAACTAATAATGAATCCGCTGATAAATGCTATTTTTATATGGGTCCACAATGCCTCTGCAGGGCGGAGAACAGCCAGTTTATAATCAAAGAGCACTCCGGGCACAAATGACAGGTAAGGAGATTCTGTTGAGAATTTCAGTGTGTAGTGCAGCGGGAGGTTTAATAATAGGAAGATATCTTCAGAAAAATAAAAGCAGCCGGAAAAAGCAACCAATACAACAATAAGAGATACTACAATTCTGTTTCTGGCTTCAACCAGGTGCTCTGTGAGAGGGGCTTTATCCATCTCCGTCCGTTTCTTTTTTCTCTATTTCTTCCTTATCAGTGCTTGAAAGAGCTTCCTCCTGGTTTTTGCTTTCTTCTTCTTTTTCTGAGTGGTTTTCCTTCAGGTTCGGCTCAATTGATTTGTATATGGAATCTTCCAGATCGCTCTTTGCCTCTTTCAACTCATCAGTAAGGTCTGAACCTGCCTCCGACAAAGAGTCTGTAACTCCTCTCATGGCAGATTTAAGCTCCCTTAAGCCTTTGCCTAGAGTTCTCCCCAGTTCAGGCAGCTTTTTAGGGCCAAAAACGAGAAAGGCGACTATGAAGATTAGTATAAGTTCCTGTGTTCCAAGATCAAACATTATTCCACTATATATATTGAATGGTTAGTAAGACTCATAAGTTATATTGATTATATATATTACATGAAAATATCAGAAAACTAATTAAGTGTCAATTTAGACAGCAATTAATATTTTGATGCATTCTGTTTGCCCGGGTTAAACGCCTGTGGATTTTTAAATAGTTATCTGATAATATTCATTTACTAATTGTGCCATGTTAAACAAGAAATTGTTAGAAGACCGCATTAATAATACTGCAAAAGACGGAAAGATAAATTGCGCCGCGCTGAGGAAAATTTCGGAAGATATTGGTATAAGCTATAAAACGGCTGGGCAAACAGCCAATGAACTCAAAATAAAAATAAAACATTGTGACTTAGGCTGTTTTTAGAAATTATTTACATTCTGCTAATAACCTTCCCTATCTGAGAATCCTCTCATGATGAGTATAAATATTCAACCTCTTTCCTCTCATAAACCCGACCATTGTTATGCCGCGTTTGTCAGCAATGTCAATAGCAAGAGCAGTTGGCGCTGCCCTGCTGACGACTATTGGAATCCCCCATCTTGAGCATTTCGAGGCCATTTCCGATGAAAGCCTTCCGCTGACAAGAATAATCTTGTCCTGTAATGGAACTTCTTCAAGGAAGCAATAGCCGATAACCTTATCAACGGCATTGTGTCTGCCAATATCCTCTCCAACAACAAGGATATGTCTGCCGTCTGAAATAGCCGCACTATGAATACGCCCTGTCATATTATAAAGGTCAGACCTCTTCTGGAAATCATGAAAGAGTTCTCTGAGCTTAAACTTTTCTATCTTTACACCCTCATAAATTTTTTCATCACTAGCAGACTTATCAAATGTAATGCCGCCCACACAGCCCGAAGTCCTCGCACTGCCTTCAAGCGATACCTCGCCCTCTGCAGGGATGTCAACAAGGATGTCTTCATCATACTGAATGGTCATCCTGTCAGCACACCAGCTGCCTTTGATAATCCCTTCCGTCATAAGAAAACCGGCAACAAGTTCCCTGATCATTATGGGACTGCAGTATAAGCTCAGGATCTCTTTGCCGTTTACTGAAATCCTGATTTTCTTTTCTTCAGCAACCGCATCCTCAACAGTGTTGTTGTGAGATTCGGTGATCTTTATTATTTTTTTACTCCTATACGCATTCATAAAAAAATGGGGCAATGGTAAATGAATTTTATATTACATTTGGCACTGAGTAAATAATATTTCACAGAAAATATAACTATTGAGAAAAAATCTTTATTTTTCACTCCACCCCCTGAACCACGGGATCCTCGATCCCTGTCTGCTCATACATCACTTTCCCCATATCACTCACATCATATCCCCCAAGAGAGGTGACGGCGTCCCTGAATTCATCGTAGGAAATGATCAGGAGAAATGCTTTCATCATCGGGGATTCCAGGTAATCACCCCTTATAACGAGGTCATATCTTTCTTTAGCTACAGGGATGAATTTGAGGTCCAGTGCTATAGCTGCCGTCAGGATACCCATTCCTGTGTCAGCAGACCCTGATGCAACTGCTGAGGCAACACCCATGTGAGTATACTCCTCTTTGTCATACCCCTTGATACTACTAATATTAATTCCGGTGTCTTTAAGGCACTTGTCTGTTAAAAGCCTTGTACCCGAGCCCGGTTGTCTGTTAATAAAAACCACATCATTCCGTGTAAGATCATTTATTCCTGTTATGTTTTTGGGATTGCCCTTCGGAACAATTAATCCCTGCTGCCTGTATACCAGGTTAACAAGTTTTAAAGGAATATCTTTCAGCAGCTTTTTAACAAAAGGGATATTATACTCGCCGCTATCTTCATCAAGCAAATGAGTGCCCGCTACGTGAGCTTCCGATTTCCTGATCGCCATAATTCCGCCCATTGAGCCGATGTGAGCAGAGGACAGGCTGTACAAGGGGAATTCCCTCTTTAGAAAATTCGCCAGCACATCAAGAGTATTGTCATGGCTGCCTATACAGACAACAGTATTGTTTATCTCATTTCTAGTCCTTATTAAAGCTACCTCGACTTCAGTATCAG
>CAYPIT010000185.1:0-3633 GCA_964410825.1 uncultured Nitrospiraceae bacterium | reverse complement strand
GTGCCTGCGCAATTTTTTTTCCCTTCTTGTTTTTATAAAGGATCTTTTGATTGCCGCTTTCAACACCGAATGAACCGAGCCAGCAGCCCGCCTTTTTCATCCACATTAAACGCTCATCGTCGATTGTGTTTGACCTGCTGTTTGCGACCCACTCTATGTCCAGTTTTCTATTCAGGATTTCTTTGCATACAGCGATGACCCAGTCTTTGTCCCAGGTGAATGTGTCCGCCCTGAAGAAGAAGTTCCTGATACTGTAATCTTTAACGCAGTGCTCAAGCTCGTCAACTACATTCTTTGGTGAACGCAGTCTTAAGTCAGCGCCTGCAACGACTCTGCTGAGGCAGTAGATGCATTTTGAGGGACATCCACGGCTTGACTGTATGGTTGTCAGAACTTCCCCTGTATCGGGCCGTAAATAGTTGCTCTGCTTTAAAAGATGTCTTGATGGAAAGGGAAGGCTGTCAACGTCTTCGATAAACGGTCGTCTCGGGGTCCTTACAATTTTGCCATTATTTCTGTAACAGATACCTTTTATGTCTTTAAGTTCCAATCCCTGGGCGATTTCAAGGAGTGTGATCTCAGGTTCACCAATAATTGCGATATCCAGATGTTCACACATCTCCAGCCGTTCTTCGGGACAGATTGTTGTATCTCCGCCTTTTGCAATTGTTATGACATCGGGGTTAATATCTTTTGCAATTGTGCAGGCACTCAGGTCCTCTTTGATCGAAGTGATGGTAGTATATATGATTAAAAAATCGGGCTTGAAATTCTTGCAATCCTGTTTGAAAGTTGCCCATATACCGCCTTCAACAGGATAGTCCTGCATCTTGCATTCGATGCCTTCTTCTTCGAGAATAGCAGACATATAGGCAAGGTCCAGAGGAGGGCGTGGTGCATTTGAAACGCCTTTCAGAGAAACCTGGCACCGGTCATCTCTGTAAAAAAGCCCTGTGGGCGGTACTATAAATAATGCTCTGCGGGGTTGCATAATGAATTTCCTTTACTATTGCTAAACTATAATTATCATGTAACCCATCTTTTAAAGTCAATGAGCTAATTGTTTTATTTGAATAAATAATAGAGGTTTAAAAGGGATATCTAATTGAAGAGAGATGCAGCGATATTCCAGAATTCGGACCACCATTTTATCTGAAAGTCAATGAATGCTTCTCTTTCAGGGACTGTGAAATATATTACCGCAAGAATTATTACCGAAATAACATATAAAGCAAAATAGATGTCTTTTCTTTTCTCAGCGCTCATTTGCTGTCCTTTCTGTATTGCACTATCTTATAGATATCGTCACTGTATACAACCTTGAACTTTTCTTTCATTTTCCCTATCCAGCGGAGAGAATAGAAAAGTTTTCTCTCTTTCTCAATCCACCGGTCTTCAACAGAGCCCTGCCTGGTTAATATATATGAGGTATCATGATTGTTCATCTCTTTCAGCCACCCATTATAAGTGTCGGACTTCACATAGACCGCTTTATTTGAAAACTCCCTGTTCCAGAGTTTCGCAGTAAAGAAGGGCTTTGAAGTATCCAGGGTAAACGCTTCAAATGTGTAGGCAAGTGTATCTCCCCGTGAGATGTTGTTTTCTATCCATATCCAGTAACCGTATTCACTGCGGACCCTGCTGTCTATGTTAAAAGGTTTGTGCTTTGACAGTGTCCGCTCACGGGCTGGCATGCCCAGAAAAGTCTTGATTTGCCCTGGCATTATGCATGGAGAATTTACTGTGATGAAAGTGTATGCTGCAAGTAGTATGGCCATGATTCTGATAACAGACGCTCTTTGATGAAATTGCTCAAGAACAAGTCCGAAAGAGACAGCCCCGAACCCCACAATGAACATGACGTACCTCGTTGTCCAGTTTCTCGGATGTATTATGAATGTAATGAGCAGGACCGAACTGATGAACAAAAAGACGTAGTTCCTCTGGGCCGCGGCACGAATGAGAGAAAACAGTATTGCCGGCAGAAAAAGAATAAACCATATAGGGCCAAATCCGCTCAACCTTGAATCGTACATATAGTATTCAACCTTTTCCATCCACACATGTGCCATACTTGTGAAATAATTAAGTCTGTCAATAACGGCAGGCGCAGTCTCAACCCAGTCACTTTTCATTCCTTTGAAAATGGTCACACCAAACAAGGAAACATCCATGTAATATACGGGGTTGCCGTGTACTATCCAGTTTCTCATGTACCAGTAGCCCCCTGATAATAAAAGGGGTACGCAAAAATATATAAAGAGTGTCTTCCAGTTTCGTTGAGGAATAACTATGCCGTCTTTCCAGCACTTATTGAAAAGCGAGAATTTCCCGGCAATGTAATGAGCGGCAAATACACCTAGAATAACGACAATAAATACAGGGCCTGTTGGTTTTGAACCGAGCAGTATGCCTGCAGAAATACCGGACAGCAGCAATGAGGCGTGCAGTGCCCGTGATGTGTGATTTATACGGTCATCAAATATCATGTAATTTACTGCAATAAGAAACAACATGGATACAGCGCCGTCAACATAGTTGGTTGTTGATTGTAATACTATTACTGGCGTAAAGAAGAAAAGCAGAGAGCAGTACAATGCGTACTGTTTTCTAACTTTCAGTTTAACGGACATACTGTAAATTGCAAGAACCCCGATAATGGTAAAACACAGCTGGCTTAAATCTACTATGACATCGCTTTTCAGAAAGATGACATTCCATAGAAAAAAGAGATTTATATTTTTTGAGAATATATTTATGTATTGCTGAATAAACGAGGGATTGAGATTTTCCTGAATTGTGCCGCTCTGCATAATTTGTCCTACAATGGGCAGATGATAGTAGAGGGCATCCCAGGAATAGGAAGGGAAAAGATACCCCATGAATATGAGCCAGCATACCGATAATGAGAAGAGGGCAAAGATGAATAGCAGAATTGTGTCGCTCTTGATTATCCTGAAGGTTACGCCAACTGCATTTATAAACTCTGACCATGCACCACAGCTCCCGTGATTCCGCAGTGAGAAAGATAGTATGGCAACGGATATGAAAATATTGAGTAAATAAAGAGGAACCGGATAAAGCTGCCTGAAAACCACTCCAAGCACCATTTGCGTTGCGATGATCTGGGCCAATCCCAACAAAAACGTCCCGATCAGCCTGTCAACAAAGGTAAGAGAATCTTTAATCCTGTAAAGAAGAATATACCAGGATATGAGTAAAAGAAGGTTGATTGATATATAAGCCGTGATTTCCAATTTGTTCAGGATTAATTATAAACAGGTGATTGTTGAATGTTAATAAATGTAACAGAAATATTGGGGAGGCTGCAATATTTGGATAAGATGGTATGTTTGCAGAAAGTGTTGTATCTAAGACAAGAAAACGGGGTAAGTACTTTGAATTATAAATAAAATACAGTAATAAGTATATTTAATTTCAATATTATCAAGAATGCCTTGCGGATAGCCAGTTGTTTCATTTATAATGAAGCTCATTTTTTTATCCCGAAAATTTTCACCTGCATAAGTTGCATAGTTTACTCGTAAGACACGATAACCTGCAGGTATTACATAAAAAATTGAAAGGAGGATTGTATGAGATCGTTTTTATCGTTTTTTTTACTCATCGTTA
>CAYPIT010000184.1:0-3721 GCA_964410825.1 uncultured Nitrospiraceae bacterium | reverse complement strand
CTAATACCTTTATATAAAAAAGCGTATATTCCGTTGCCGTAAAGGCGTTCAATTCTCCGCCAATTGAATCAGTTTCCTTTGCAATATCCTGGGCCGTTCGTCTTTCCGTACCCTTAAAAAGCATATGTTCAAGAAAGTGGGAAATCCCGCTTCTGACCGGATTTTCATATCTGGAACCAATCTTTACCCAAATACCGATGCACACGGAATGCATTTCATGCATAGACTCTAAAAGTAAAGGGATATTGTTGTCGAGAGTGACTTTTTTAAACATTATTTAAATACACATCAATTGTCAATCGCTGGCCTGCCTGCAGGCAGACAGGCTTGACCAGGGAATCCAGATTTTATTTGAGAATAGAATAGATTCCCGTTCCTCGACCGGAGTCGAGGACACGCTTCACGGGAATGATGATTGAAGCATTTATCACAATAATAAAAAAACCTTGATGGTGCTGCAGAATTGTATTGATTAAAGATGTTATTTAGCAGCAGCCTGATCTCTTATAGCCTCTTTCCTGCTAAGACGCACCCTGCCCATCTTGTCAACTTCTATAACCTTGACAAGTAATTCTTCCCCTTCCTTTAGAACATCTGTGACTTTGGCTATCCGCTCTTCAGCGATTTGTGAAATATGAAGCAGCCCTTCGGTGCCCGGCAAAATTTCGACAAAAGCACCAAAATCAACAATACGCTTAATCTTTCCGCTATAGAGCTTTCCCACTTCCGCTTCGGCGACTATTCCCTCAACAATGTCGATCGCTTTCCGGGCAGATTCCTCATCTATTGATGCAATATTTATAGTACCGGTATCATCAATATCTATTTTCACACCGGTCTGTTCAACAATACCCCTTATAACCTTCCCACCTGTTCCGATAACATCTCTGATTTTGTCAGGCTTTATTTTCATGGTAAAAATCCTCGGGGCATGTGTCGAGAGATTTTCTCTGGGAGCGGAAAGGATTTCTTTCATCTTTCCCAATATATGAAGCCTTCCCTGTTTCGCCTGTTCCAGCGCCCTTTCCATTATCTCATGAGTAACACCACTTATTTTTACATCCATTTGAAATGCCGTAATACCGACCTCGGTCCCTGTCACCTTGAAGTCCATATCCCCGAGATGGTCCTCAAGTCCGAGTATGTCTGTCAGCACGACCGTTTTTTCTCCCTCTTTTACAAGCCCCATAGCAATACCGGCTACAGGTGACTTTACCGGAACACCGGCATCCATTAGTGCGAGTGTACCGCCACATACTGTAGCCATCGATGATGAACCATTCGATTCCAGTATGTCCGAGACGATTCTAATGGTATATGGAAACTCCTCTTTCTGAGGAAGAATTTCTTTTATTGCTCTTTCCGCCAAATTGCCATGTCCAATCTCCCGGCGACCCGCAGAACGGAGGAACTTTACCTCTCCGACACTAAATGGAGGGAAATTGTAATGAAGCATGAACGCCTTTTTTGATTCCCCTTCAAGTGCATCAATTCTCTGCTCATCATCTGCCGTACCGAGCGTAACCACCGCAAGCGCCTGTGTCTCTCCCCTTATGAAAAGGGCTGATCCATGCGCCCGCGGAAGAATGCCGACATCAGCGCTGATTTTCCTGATCTCATCAGGCTTACGCCCGTCAACTCTGATACCCTGCTCCAGTATCATGTTCCGGACAAGGTCTTTTTCCAATTTGTTGAATATAAAAGCTACGTCTTTCGAAATATCCTCTTCCTCATTATTCAAATCTTTTATTACTTCCTTCAGGATATCATTAAGGGCTTCCTGCCTTCTGAGCTTATCAGGGATAACTATAGACTTTTTTATCTGTTCAAGAGATCTTTCCGAGACTGAATCTACCAGATTCTCGTCAACCTGCGGTGGAGTAACAGACCTTTTAGCCTGGCCTGCAGCATTAACCATTTCTATCTGAAGGCCTGCTACTTTTTTAATTTCCTTATGAGCAAGGTCAAGCGCTTCAAGAAGCACAGACTCCGATACCTCAAGTCCTCCACCCTCAACCATAAGAACCGCCTCCTCAGTGCCTGCTACAACAAGTAAATAATCACATTCTTCAAGCTCCTGGAGGTCAGGGTTAATTACAAAAGAATCACCAATGATGCCTATTCGAACCGCACCCACAGGTCCATCAAATGGAATATCGGAAATGCTCAGGGCAGCAGATATACCTATGATGCCAAGTATATCCGAAATATTTTCGTCACCAAAAGAGAGGACAGATACAATTCCCTGGGTTTCACTATAAAAACCATCCGGGAAAAGAGGCCTGATAGGTCTGTCGATTAATCTGGATGTAAGGACTTCCTTTTCAGTTGGTCTGCCTTCCCGTTTAAAGAAACCACCCGGTATCTTACCGGCAGCATATGCCTTTTCCTGATAATCAATCGTGAGGGGAAAGAAGTCAATGTCTTCTCTTGCATCTTTTTTGGCCACTGCTGTCGCCAACACAACAGTATCACCGTATCTTACTATTACCGAACCATCAGCCTGCTTTGCAAATCGCCCAGTCTCAAGAGACAGGGACTTTCCTTTAACATCAATCTCAACATTTGTCATCAATCCTACTTTCTTAAACCGAGCTGCTTAACAATCTTTGCATACCTCACCGAATCAGTCGATTTAAGATAACCCAGGAGCTTTCGTCTCTGGCCAACCAATTTTAAAAGTCCTCTGCGAGAATGATGATCTTTTTTATGTGACTGAAAATGAGAATTTAAAACACTTAACCGCTCGCTTATCAGAGCTATCTGAACCTCTGGTGATCCTGTATCACTATCATGCAGCTTGTATTGTTTAATAATGTTTTCCTTATGTTCTTTTGCTAACGACATACAATCACCTTTCTTATAAAAGAAATAGAGTTTAACACAACTATAATCTTGATGTAAAGTTATCGCGTTATATCAATTTGTGATTATATATTATAGAAATTATAGCAGAAAAATAACAGATAGCACAGACAAAAAACAGCTGATAAAAAATTTAAGTGCCTTTAATCATAACGAGTTGAAAAGTCACTGAATCTCATAACCAAAAGGCAATTGCAGATCATTTACTTTCCTGAAGCTCATTCTATGTATGGGGCAAGGGCCGTACATATTTATATGCTTCATGTGCTCCTCTGTGGAGTAACCCTTGTGACCCTTGAAATTATACGCAGGGTACTTCTCATGATAATCAAGCATTATGTCATCCCTGACGACTTTCGCAATTATTGAAGCCGCAGCAATGGATGCGCTGACAGATTCGCCTTTAAAAGTCGAGAACTGTTCGATGTCAACGTTGGGTAGTTTGACCGCATCAATCAGCAAGATATCTGCCTTTATCCCTAAATCCTTTACAGCCTCTCCCATCGCCCGTCTGGTAGATTGAAGTATATTTATTCTGTCAATCACATCCGCATCAACGATTCCGACTCCGATAGCAATAGCAGATCGAACAATATCCCAGAACAGTTTTTTCCGTTCTTTGCCATTAATCTTTTTTGAGTCCCTGATGCCGTTTATGACAGTGTTAGCAGGAAGTACAACTGCTGAAGCAACTACCGGTCCTGCCAGAGGCCCTCTGCCGGCTTCATCCAGACCTGCTATAACAGGATACGTTTTCCGGATATTATCATCATAAACAAAGATGGGAGGGATATTATTATCCACGGTTAATTTACTACCTTTTCCTGAAGCCCTTTTCCTTAACCTTGGCAGCCTT
>CAYPIT010000183.1:0-3818 GCA_964410825.1 uncultured Nitrospiraceae bacterium | reverse complement strand
TTACTGCAGAGTCTACCACTCTCAAGTAATCCCCGTATTCCGCTGCTGGCTGTCTGTTCTTCTTCAGTCTTCTCTTCTACAGGATCCTGCTCTTCCATGTTAATACCCTTAAATTTTTTTAATTTATTACTTAAATTTCAACGAAGGAATAATCTTGTTAAAAAACCAAAATAGTAGAAAAGGTAAAATACCCATAAAAAGGGCTCCCAACACACCTTCCTTGAATGTTTCAATATTATGCGGAATTACAGGAATATGATATTCCATGTATCCGGCAAAAGAGAGGGAAAATGCCTGCCCCCCTATAACGACGTTCCACCTCATCATAAATACCCCGAATAGAACCAGGGCCGTAGCAAATGCTGCCCTTTTTACCGTTAGTCGTGGTAAGAGCAGCAGGACAAAGGGAAGGATATTTCCAAAGCCATACTGGAGAATAAATATTTTGGTGAAGTCCTTTCCATAGATGACCGTACGCAGTATGTCCCATGACTTCATTGCCGTATAACCCCTGAATATGAGATCGACAAGCTCGAGAGTAAGTGCTGCAATCATAAATCCCACCAGGTACTTTGATGTCTTTTTGACTATGTCAATTGCTGCGCCCCCGACATCGTCAGCAGTCATCTCCCAGCGTTTCTTGGTAGTCTTTATCCTGAATTTTCTCCATTCCATTATAACTATGTCTGTAAACATGCAGAGCGCTATGCCGGAAACAATTGCAGACATAATGAATATAACCGGCATAAGAGGCGTCATCCAGAGTGCGTTCGCCTTAACTGATCCGAATATAAAACCCGCGTAGCCGTGCAGGAAACAGGCAACCGGGATACCGATGCCCGCCAGTAATTTTATTGCCTTTTCGTCTTTGTGAAGGGCGCTTTCACTAAGGTCATACGCACCAAGGGTCAGTACATGGTATAAGGTCCGAAATAACGTGTTTCCAATACCAGGCATGCCTTTGAGCGCAACCGTCTGTTCTACAAAGAACTTCCTGTAGACAAACCATATCTCGGATGCCACGATCGCCATATAAAATGAATAGACCATCCCGAATGCGGCGATAGCCGACGTAAAATGAGGTGTGAGCATGACCTCAAAATTTCTCTGGGGCTGTTGCAGATGAAACAATAAGGGCATTGGAGCTACTATAAGAAGGGCAAAGGAGAAGACCAGTGCAAACTTCGCCATATCCTTCAGGTCGTTCTGTCCAAAGACATGATATAAAGATGACAGGACAAACGCGCCTGCAACCAGTCCCGTCAGGTACGGGTACATAACGATCTGGATTGTCCAGTATATATACTCATTGGGATAGGTAAACAGTTCCTTGATTGTCCATTCAGCGCCATGTACTATCATTTCAGCGCCCTGTACTGCTTCCGGGGTCATATATATCACCTCACATTTTCATCCAGGCCAAGATAATAAACCTGTGGTTTTGTACCAAACGCATCCTTCAGGATACCAACTCTTTTAGATAATATTGTCTTGGTGACAGGGTCACTCATATCTTGCAGGTTGCCTATCCTTCGTGCGCCAAAAGGGCATGCATTCACACATGCAGTCGTCATGCCCTGAGTTATACGGTGGTAACAGAAGGTACACTTTTCAGCGACCTTGTATACAGGATGAAAGAATCTCGCACCATATGGACAGGCCATAATACAGTAACCGCAGCCAATACACCATGACCTGTCAACAAGCACCACTCCGCTTTTGGTCTGATATGTTGCTCCAACCGGACACACCTGAACGCATGGCGGATTCTCACACTGATTGCAGAGCTTTGGAACAAAGAATGCCTTGGCAATGTCCTTGGGGTTTACGTCTCTTTCCTGTATTTTCGGTTCAGTAAAGCCGTCCCGCGCACCTTTTGGCGTATCTATAAGAGTTCTTCCGTCCTTGAGTATTACATACCGCTCAACCCATGTCCTGGTCAAAGGCGCATCATAAGGGACTTCGTTTTCGAGCTTGCATGCCTTTACACAAAATCCACAGCCAACGCATCTGTTTGTATCAACGATAAATCCCCACCTCACATTGATCTCTTTGAGAGATGCCCTCGCTTCAGAGGGACTTAATATCTTAAAAGCACTGAGCGGCAATGCCGTCACGAGGGCGCCTTTCACTGCTGTTGCTAACACATCTCTTCTCGAAAATTTCATTTACTACTCCTAAAGATCCGGCTCATGAGGATCGTGGCATTCAGCACATGGTTCACCTTCATTATGCTCTGACGAAACGATTCCTTTCATCTTTGCCCTGAAACTCGTTGGATAGGGAAGATACGCGTGACATCTCAGACACAGAGCCCTGCTTTTGTCTATTACAAGTTTTTCGGGTTCTTCGGGATGTTCAAGGGCAGGACCATGGCAGTTTTCGCATTGAATCACTTTGTGCTTTGACGCCATGTTTGATTCGTATTTCTCGTCATGGCATTCACCGCAATATTCTTTTGTCTGGTACTTGACCTTAAACGCCCTCCATTCACCCTCATTGCTTATCCGGTGGTAGCTGTACATAAAGCCCCGTTCACCCACTCCAAAGTCTGAGGGCACAATCAGCGGTCTTGCAGCCAGAGTCAAGGCTACAACTCCGAGTATAACCCAAAGTGGACGTAATACATGACTTTTCAATTTAGTTCCCTTTTTATAAAGGATTCATAAAACAAAAGAGGATTAAAGACAGGGTATAAATTATCTCAGATTAATAAATTTTGTCAAAACAAAAAAAATTATTAAACTATAATATTACCTTATATTCTGATATTTGCCTGATAAAATTCCCAAAATATGATGTTACTAAATGTTATAATTTAGCGACTTACAGACAGGACACTCTTTGGACAATGATCGAGAAATTCAAGGCAATCATTCAGTTCCTTACCAGGATAGACCAGAATAATACCGATCTAACCGGAATCAATATTACCAAACAGTTTTACCCTGAGATAAACGATAGTATATCGATCGCCAGAAATATGAACGCAGCTTTTTTAATAACACTTTCAGGAAAGACTCATCCTTTATACGGAATCGGCATCAGGTATCTGGACAGCTTTGAAGACGACCCTGAATGGGGCAGAGCAGCCCATTTTTATAAACAGGGGCATACCCTTATCGACTCAGAAATTTCTCAACGAAGCGAAGGAGATAAGAATTTTGAAACTGATCTGATTAATCTCTCAAAATGGATTAAAGACCCTGTATCAAGTGAAAATCAGGACAAAACTGTCGAGAAGTTCAGACAGATTTTTTTCCCCGAAGGGCATGCTATATATGAACAACAGAATAAAAAGATTAATGATCTGCGAAATAAAAGAAATATTACTATTTCAAAACTCAATGCTTCTCCGATTACTGATCCCGCAAATGAAATCATCTTTACATCAAACATTCTCATAACAGTACCAGGCTCTGCCGAAAGCCTTGACGGATCGTCATTAAGCGCAAACCTGAAACATAAAGTGGCTCAGACAATGAAAGAGGACCAGAAATACTGGTACGACCATCCTGTGCCGATAGGAGTCAGGCCTGCGCATAACGAAATATTGCATGGCCTGGAAGGGCTGGACAAGGCCGTTGATTTCGAAAAAAGACAGGGCACAATCAGTAAAGAGTCGAGGGTTGTATGTGTACTATCGGTGTCGGTCACGCATGAAGGCCTTCAGAATCATGTAAAAGAATATATTGAGGAAGAACTAAAAAAAGAAAAGGATATCAGGCATCTTGATGTTTATGTATTGACCGAGGCGGACACAATTACAATGTTAGAATATCTTCTGATACTGTTTAAGCAAAATTTTTCGCATACTA
>CAYPIT010000182.1:0-3832 GCA_964410825.1 uncultured Nitrospiraceae bacterium | reverse complement strand
ACAGAGCTTTTAATAAGGAAGTTAAGAGTTTTATTGAAACTAAGTAGAGTACTAAAGACAATATTGTTGTAAGCAGTGATATTCCCATTGCAGATATCGGAAGATACGCAACTGTAATATGCGGATTCAGCACAACAGCGTTAGTAAAGTTTATGTGTACTGATTTGCCGCTTTTGATTGTAAATTGGGCTGAGGCGGCTGAAGACCCTTCAGATAATATGTTCACAGATACTGACAACTCAGCATATCAAATGGTAAACTCAAGAGAGGATTTTAGTAAATTCATTAAGAAAAATGTAATTTCAGATGATTTTGAGCGTGTTCAGGATAACAGAAAAATTAGAGCACACAGGGATGAATTGATTAAAAGACACTTATTTAAAATAGATGGAAAACGGTCTTTGGCTGTAGCAGATTTTATAAAAAAGAGCATATCCGACTTTCACAATAAATCACAGGATGCTTACCCGATAACGGAAGATGAACATAATGCAAATACCGTTAAGAATTAAAAGAAACGCAATATATAAGAATACCAAAAGAATAATCCCGACTTTTGTTAAAGAAAGTATTTTTGGAGATTCATCCGGGAAAAAGAAAATAAGAGATTTAAGATTATCTGTAGAAAAGGGTAAAAAACTTATCCCTCAACATATCACTATTGAATTGGCAAATTCCTGTAACGCAGAGTGCACATTTTGTACTCAGCCAACCCAAATGACAAGGGAAAAAGGAGTAATGTCTGATGAGTTGTTTGAAATACTGTTAGACAATATTAAGACTTACAATATTGGTGATGTAATGCTTGGGGGAATAGGGGAACCTTTTTTGAATAAAAACATAATCAGCAGAATAGACTCTCTGAAGAAATTAGGAGTCCATGTAACTGTTACTACGAACGGAAGTCTTTTTAACGGGAAGATCAATCAGGATATTATTGCATCAGGGGTTGATAAGATATCTGTAAGCATGGATGCCATTGATGACGGATACCTGAAAAGAGTAAAGCCCGGGATAAAGAAAACGGTCACTGAAATTGAAGAGTCGATAAAAAATTTGTATGAGCTCAGGAATGAGATTGGAGCGGAATCTCCTTTTATACTGTTAAGATATCAGATGACGGAAGATTCAAATAATATGGATAATAAAGATGAAGAGAAAAAATGTATCCTGAGCAGAGAAAAAATAATATGTGATAAAGTAGAAATAAGGAAACAGCACGATTGGTCAGGAGAATTAAATGACATTCATAACAAAAAGCAGCTTTCCACACCGGAAAATGTCTGTAATTATCTCTGTCGACAGGTAAACCTGACCTGGAATGGCAATGTTTCTTTCTGTTGTATGGATTATGATGACAAAGTCGTTCTCGGCAATCTTTTCAATGATGATATTGTTGATATATTTAACTCAGAAAAAATAATTGAGGCGCGGAAAATGTATCTTGACGGCACTATAAATCAGCACATACTTTGTTCAGGGTGTTATTCATAAAGGAGATTTGATGGATAGAAAACAGTTTAAGCGTATTTGGCATATAGGTGCCTGGAACAGGAACATCGGAGACTGGACGGCAGGTTTCAATCTTCACCGTATGCTTGAAGAACAGGCATTAGACAGAGAGATGGCTTTGTCCTTTTATTTGGTTGACAGCCAGAGAAGTCTGTTTCACGATGCCCTTATTGACCAGCTAAACGAAGAAGCTGATCTCCTTCTTATTGGCGCAGGAGGGATGATATTCAACAGGCCTCAGGATGAGAGCCAGTCAGGATGGGCTTTTAACATTTCTGCGGAGAAACTCAGAGAAATCAAAGTTCCTATTGTTGTATATGGAATAGGATATAATAAATTTCAGTATGATAAAGTCATTTGGCCTGATTATATGGGGGAACATCTCAGAACACTGCAGAATTGTGCAAATATCTTTTCTGTGAGGAACAAGGGTTCTAAAATGATGCTCAAAGAGAATTTTGGGCTTGATACTGAAAGCATTGATATTATCCCCGACCCGGGGATGAAACTTTACGACCGGCACATTGAGGTTCCCGGGGTTAAAAAAGAAGGTCCTATGATTGTTGTCAACTGGGCAGGGGACAGACCAAATGAGCGTTTTCAGGAACCCTGGGAAGAAACCAGAACATATTTTATAGAAGAACTGAGGAAAGCACTAATTAAGACAGTTGAAAACTTAAAAGCCAGGATTCTGTTCGTCCCGCATCTTGAGGATGTAGATGTTGATTTTTTTGATGAGCTGAAGATAGGTTTTTCGGAGAAAACCATATTTAGCGCTAAAGAAAAACTCCCCTATCTCTATCCTCCTGCAGGTGAAATGCTTTATTATAATGTTCCTTTTATGACCAACCTATACAGGCAGGCAGATCTTGTGCTGGGAATGAGAGGACACTCCTGCATTTTCTCTTTTGGAGCAGGAACAAAATTTATACCTTTTGGAAGCCATAACAAGGTTAGATATTTTACTGAGGATGTAGGTGTTCCGCTGTATCCGATCAGGATGATGGATCCCAAAAAGGAAGACGAGAATACTATGTATGAAACTATGACAAACTGTCTTAATGACAGCAGATGGGAACAGGATTATCCAAAGTTAATGTCAGAACAATTCGACAGACTTCATAAAGCAAATGAAAAAGTGATTGATCTTTTATAATAGTGGATTTTATACCTGAAAAGAGTGTTTAATGTGTCATTTTGGATTTCAATTTTATTAATGGAACGGAAAAAAATCAATGAACTCAGATGTAGCAGGAAGGTTTAACTTAAACGGCAAAACAGCTATAATAACAGGCGGTGCAGGATTGCTTGGCCAAAAACATGCTGAAGCGCTTGCGTCTTCCGGTACCATACCAATTTTGATTGATAAGGATAAAGACCGCCTCTCATCTGTTGCTGAAAGTATTAGTGAAGCTTATAAAGTAAAAACTGAAGGAATTCATGCTGACATTACAAAGAAAGAGTCGTGGGAGGAAGTTGTTAAAAGAATACAGTTAGACTATGGCAGAATAGATATCCTTATCAATAACGCGGCAAACAATCCAAAAGTTGAAAAAGATTCAAAAGTGAATTTTTCCCGTATGGAAAATTTTACGCTTGAACAATGGAATGAAGATTTTGCTGTCGGAGTGACCGGCGCATTTCTTGCTTGCCAGGCAGTAGGTAAAGTAATGGTGAAACAGAAGAAAGGAGTGATAGTTAATATTGCTTCTGACTTGGCGGTTATTGCACCTGATCAGCGCATATACCGTGAGGACGGACTGCCTGAAGACAGGCAGAATGTGAAGCCTGTAACCTATTCGGTTGTAAAACACGCACTTATAGGGCTTACAAAATATTTGGCAACATACTGGGCGGATGCAGGCATAAGAGTAAATGCAATATCGCCGGGCGGTGTATATGTGAATCAGCCCAGAGAGTTTGTGGAAAAACTGGAAAAATTGATTCCCATTGGCAGAATGGCAAATTCTGATGAATATCAGTCTGCCATATTGTTTTTATGTTCCGATGCTTCTTCCTATATGACAGGTCATAATCTTATTTTAGACGGCGGCAGAAGTGTCTGGTAGAAGCAGATGACAGTGAGATGAAAAGCCCTTCAGGACAATCTTATATAAATACTAATTACAGGAATTGAGATTTAAAATGGATAAAAAAAAGAAAGTCTTGCTAACAGGTTTGGGTTCAGTGGGACAGCGCCATGCTCGCTGTTTGAGAAAACTATACGGGAATGATGTGGAAATATTTGCTTATCGCTCAAGAGGGCTGGAACAGGTTATCAGTGATAAGATGGAAATCGAACCAAATGTATCATTGGCAG
>CAYPIT010000181.1:0-3869 GCA_964410825.1 uncultured Nitrospiraceae bacterium | reverse complement strand
TGGAGTATAGAGCGAGTAGTAGAGAGTCATGGGGGTAAGGTCAGTTGTACAAGTACTGTGGGAAGAGGAACATCTTTTGAAATATATTTACCAAAAGGAATAGGATAAAATAAAGGGATGAAAACATCGATTCTGGTTGTTGATGATGAAAAGGCTGTCAGAGAAAACCTTGCAAGGTATTTATCTGATGAATATATTGTTTACACAGCATCGGATGGGTATGAGGCTATCAAGAAGATTAATGAAAATAGCGATATCGAAGTATTGCTCAGTGATTTAAAGATGCCAGAGATCGATGGCCTTGAATTGCTCGAGAAAATCCAGTCTAACAGCAATGAAATTATTACAATTTTTGTTACAGGGTTTTCAACAATTGAGTCAGCGGTAAATGCAATGAGAAAAGGTGCATATGATTATCTGACAAAACCGATTGACCTGAACAAACTACAAATTACTTTAAAGAATGCTATTGAACATAAAAAGCTGAAATCTGAGAATATACTGCTCAAACAGCAGATCAAAGAGAAATTTGACGCAGCAACTTTTGTAGGTAAGTCAAAAAAAATCAAAGAAATCTTAAATATAGTAAAGCGTGTTGCATCTACTAAGGCTACTGTTTTGATTCAGGGTGAGAGTGGCACCGGCAAAGAACTGGTCGCGAATATTATACATTATAACAGTATGGTGGCTGACGGTCCTTTTATAAAGGTCAACTGTTCTGCTTTGGCCGAGGGTGTTCTTGAGAGTGAATTGTTTGGTCATGAGAAGGGAGCTTTCACCGGCGCTCTTTACATGAAAAAAGGAAGATTTGAGCTTGCGGACGGCGGGACACTTTTCCTGGATGAAATAGGGGACCTTCCACCGTCGATCCAGATCAAACTCTTGAGGTTTTTACAGGAATCAGAGTTTGAAAGAGTGGGGGGTACCAAGACTTTAAAGGTTGATGTAAGGATTATTTCTGCAACAAACAAAGACCTTGAAAAACTTGTTGAGTCGGAAACGTTTAGAGAAGACCTGTTCTACCGTTTAAAAGTTGTGTCCATGGAGGTACCACCTCTCAGGGAGAGGAAAGAGGATATTCCCCTGATAGTTAAATATCATCTTAACAAGTTCGAAGAGATTCATAATAAAAAGATTGATGGCATTACATCTGAAGCGATGAAAGTAATTAAATCTTACAATTGGCCGGGCAATATTAGAGAACTAATGAATTGCATCGAGAGTTCGATTGTGATGACAGTCAATAACGAGTTAACTGCTGACAGTTTACCACCTTTCCTTTCACATAAATCCGTTAAACAGACATCTGGCAAAGAACCCGGGAACCTGTTTGAAATCGAAAAGAAGGCTATTATTGATGCCCTGAACAAAACCGGTGGTAACAAGACTGAAGCGGCCAGGGTTCTGGGAATCGGGCTTAGGACTCTTTACAGAAAACTTCAATTATACGGGTTGAGGGACTAATTAGAGCTGAAACTTGTTTAATCCTGATTTAAGATCATTTATATTTTCAAGAACATTATCGTAATTATCCTCAGAGACTTTTCCAGCATCGAGTGACGTTTTCAGTGTGCCCGGTGATTTAGAAATGTTAAGGACCTATTAACTGGTCTGTTGATTTACGGTAATAGCTCTTTGAACTCTGGAAGAACTCTACGGAAAATACATCCTGTGTGAATACTTTTATAATATTGGCAGGATCACTCAGGAAGTCATGGTTTGATACAATCAGATGTGTGTCATCATAGTTGACAAACCCGAAATACAGTGTTTTAAAGTAGAGACCTGATATAGCAGCCACGATTAAAACAAGCGACAGCCATTTTCTGGAAGGCAGGTTCTTCCCTGTTACGATCATTGGACATCCACCTCACACCTTAAACCTCCCGATCTCTCTCTTCACTCCTTCGATATTTTTCAAAACCACCTCACAATTTTCCTCCTTGCCGCCCCCTGCTTCCAAACCTCTGACAGCTTTAGAAACATCCCCATACTTTTCATTAATGATCTCAATCCCTTCTCTTATGCTCCCGGTCATTTTGTTCAGCTCATCGGCTGTTTCCTGAAACTCATCTTTTTGTCGCAACCTTATATTTATAGACAGGTCACCGTCTGCAATCCTGTTGATATCCCTTGACATCCTGTAAAGCGGTCCCGATGTCTTCTTCATCATCCAGATGCCTGTAATTAACAGGAGTATGGATATAAAAATAAAATTGCCAATATTTACAGATGAGAAAAGGGAGCTGATGATCTCACCGGTTGATTTTATATCCAGATGCGTACTCCACATCAGGGCTTCCATTTTGTTTACTGCAAGGAAATTGAAAACAGCAACGGAAATAACACTTGCAGCAAATGAAACCAGTACAAAAAGGAGAGTAAACTTCATCTGCAATTTTGTATCGGTAATATATTTACGCCTTCTGAATTTCATAATCATTCTCCTGTATCTATTTAATATGACACTGAAAACACAATTTGCTGCGCAGGTTGTCCATAACCAGCATGTTCCTTTCTTTGGAATAAATACTGTGGCATGTGCCGCAGCCTATCTTCCCGTCATAGAGTTTCACATCCTCGTTAAGCATGTTTGAAGAATTAAAGTTGCGCCTGTTTCCGGCGCTGATCCTGTCATACTCGAGTCCGACAGGATGGGTGAATTCCTTTCGTGAATGGTTCCAGCTGCCGGCTCCCAGAAAACCTACGGGAGAATCAATATATGAATCGTGGCATTCGATACATGCCAGTGACATCCTGTCAATCCTTGTACTGTGGTCTTTCACGCTGTAAGTCCCGGGATGGATATTCTCAACAACAATATGCTTGTCTTTATCTATTTCATGACAGGTCATACAGAAATAAATGCCCCTGGTGAGCCGTCTCAGGAAGTGATTGCCTTCCGGAAATTTCACATTTTTTTCAGGGTGCGTATAATGACAGGTTATGCAGGTAAGCCTCCCGTCGACAAGGGGCATGTCAGCCGGGATTGAAATGACCGGATAAATATCCGTAGGGTGTGAACGCTTCTGTTTGACTTTTGAATGACAGGCATTGCACGCCAGCGTTACCGTAGGCTTTATATTACCGGGGCCTTTTATTACATCATAATGACAGAGGGAACATTCACGTTCCGCAAAAACATGCTGCCTACCTGACAGCGCATAAACGGCTGCTGCCGCACAAGTAAAAAACAGGAATATGATTAACCATTTTCTGCTCATCGTTTTATATCTTTGAATAGTTTTTTTATCTCTTTATCAATGGATGATATTTTTTCGAGGACAGCTGACGTATCTTCCCCTTTCTCTGCGAGGAACCTGCATTCTTTCACCGCATCCTCCAGCTGCCCTGCATAAGATGTCAGGGCAAGGACCCTCTCCCGCCATCCTTCGTTCATGCTATTGAGTGAATCGCCAAAGGAGTGAATCGCATCTTTTTTTCTGAACTTGAGAGCTGTACTTAAATCTCCTCCGGTTACCGCCCCGGCAAACAATTTGATCCTCTGCAGAGGACCGGCAATCCTGTGGGTATATAAAACCGACAGCAATACTATCCCAATGAGTATAAAGAGATAGAAGACCGAACTGATTGTAAGTGTCCTGGCAAGAAGTTCCTCTTTTATTTCACTTATAATCGAAATTGATGTACTGTAACTTGTGTCAAGCGACCTGTACGTATTGAAATAAAGAAACAGCCCGGACACTGAAGAGAAAACGATGAATACAAGAAGTATCAGCAGCACAAGCCTTGTGATAAAACCCTTTTTCAGAATATCCATGCCATTCACAGATAACCCTCCATTATTTTATGAGCTTTGCCTCATCAATTAATGCTTTATATTTATAACCTGAACCGAGGTTAACATT
>CAYPIT010000180.1:0-3876 GCA_964410825.1 uncultured Nitrospiraceae bacterium | reverse complement strand
CGAATAATATCATTACGGGCAACAATGCAACCGTGACTGATGGGGGTGGCATGTGTGCATATGTCATAGGAAAAAACGGATTAATACAGATTGTAAACAACACCATAACCGGGAACAAAGCATACTATAATGGAGGTGGTATCTATCTTCAGATGAATGAAAACTCTGCGGTTACTAACATCTACAATAATATCATCAGGGGAAACACAGCATCTGCTGGAGAGGATATTTATGTATATAGCGCCGGTGGATCAGGTGGATCTGTGAACGCATTCTATAATAATATTGGCATTGTCGATGGTCAATTCACATATTCAGGGAGTAATATCGATATAGATCCAGAATTTATTAATGATGGATATTGGGATGATAATGGAACGCCTTCAGATACTATGGATGACACCTGGTTTGAAGGAGATTGGCACCTTAAAACAGGTTCAGTATCGATTGATGCAGGCATAAACACAGCACTGTTTCTCCCTTTTGTTGATCTGGATGGCGAAGCAAGGTTATTTGATGGAGACGGGGATTCAACTGCGATAGCTGATATGGGTGCTGATGAGTATACTGACACTGACAGTGATGGTATTGCTGATTATATTGACAATTGTAACGTTACATTTAATCTGAATCAGCAAGACACTGATAGTGACGGATATGGAAATGCCTGTGATTGTGATCTTGATAATAACGGCTTTGTCGGTCCAAATGATTACACGATATTTGGACAGGCATGGTGGTCGGACGCTTCAAGCCAAAACTGGAATGCTGACGCTGACTTTGACTCTAATGGTTTTATAGGCCCCAATGATTATACGATCTTTGGAATGCGCTGGTGGACAAGTATGCCGTGGCAATAATGAAGATATCAGTATATGGATTTTGTTCTGTCCCGGAGGCGTGGTCCCCGAGTCCGGTGTGTTAAAATCAATTATGCTGATTATTCCTTATCGGGATAATACCCGTGATAACATTATTTTAGAATCCCTGAATGTTCTCAAAAAAGGCGGCGTTATCGCTTATTCTACAGAGAGTTTTTATGCGCTCGGGGTAGCGGCGACCGATGAAAATGCGGTGAAGAAACTGTTTGCCCTTAAGAAAAGACCTGCTGATAAGGCACTGCCTCTTATAGTCGGTGACAGGTATACGCTTATCACATGCATACATGAGATTTCATTAGAGGCTGAAGATCTTATTGAGCGTTTCTGGCCGGGCCCGCTTACCATGATTTTTGAGGCCAAAGACCATATTCCAAAACTATTGACCGGAAACACCGGGAAAGTGGCGATAAGAATTCCAGGTGAAAGTGCTGCCCTGCATCTTGTCAGGGATCTCAAATTTCCGATAACCGCAACGAGCGCTAATCCATCGTCAATGTCTCCCGCAGACAGTGCTGATAAGGTGATTGATTATTATGATGATAAGATTGATCTAATAGTCGATGCCGGTAAATCCGCAGGTGGCAAGCCTTCGACAATTATTGATGTAACGGTTTCACCGCCAAACGTTTTAAGGGAAGGTAGTGTTTCGCTCTGAAATTCTTAATAGTTGCTGATTAAGTATTGCTTTTTTTTTTTTGCATTTATAAAATATTTCGTTATAAATATGATCCAAATTGATAAACTGACTAAATATTACGGTGACACCTGCGCTGTTGAGCAAATCAGCTTTGAAATAAAAAAAGGTGAGATTCTCGGCCTGCTTGGGCCAAACGGAGCCGGCAAGACAACAACCATGCGGGTTCTGACATGCTTTCTGAAGCCAACATCAGGGGACATAAAAGTTAAGGATTTTTATATTCGTGAACATCCCGTTGAGATCAAGGCTTTGATCGGATACCTTCCTGAGTCTGCTCCGCTGTATCCTGATATGCTTGTTTATGATTATCTCGTCTTTGTTGCTGATGTCAGACAGATAGAAAAAGCTGAACAGGATTTGCGTATAAAATCCCTTGCCGAGATGTGCGGCATTAATGAGGTCATGCACAGACCTATCAGTGAATTGTCAAAGGGCTACAAACAGAGAGTGGGGCTGGCACATGCAATGATGAATGATCCCGAAATCCTGGTTCTGGACGAGCCTACATCAGGTCTTGATCCTAACCAGATCGTTGAAATAAGAGATATTATCAAAAGGATCGGGAGAGAAAAAACGGTTATACTTTCAACGCACATACTCTCGGAGGCAGAGGCCACGTGTGACAGGATAGTTATCATAAACAAAGGAAGGATAGTTGCTGACGGTACGACTGCTGAACTCAAGAGAGAGGCTGGAAGCGATTACATTTTACAAATCTCACTACAGTGCTCTGAGTTTGATGATATCAAAAGGAACCTGCAGACAGTCCCTGAAATCAACGATGTAATTCTGATCAATTCGAAAGATGGAATAATCGATTTTCATATCGCTTGCAGCGGCAAAAAAGATGTTCGTCCCGACGTTTATGAAATTATCAAAAACAACAACTGGCTGCTCCTGGAGTTTTACAGGGAGAGAAGGACACTTGAGACAATATTCAGAGAGCTGACAAGGGAAAACTGATATGAAGAAAACGATGAGCATTTTCAGGAAAGAGTTTAAAGGTTATTTTATATCTCCGATTGCGTACATAGTTATTTCTATTTATCTTATACTGACCGGATGGTTTTTCTTTTCCACTTTTTTTCTGTTTGGACAGGCAGAGATGAGAAACCTGTTTTCCCTTTTTCCTGTGATTTTTTCATTTGTGATACCTGCTGTTACGATGAGACTGTTTTCCGAGGAATTCAATACAGGATCTTATGAACTTCTTCTGACCATGCCCGTTTCTCCGTTGAATATAATTATTGGCAAATTTCTTGCTGCATCTGCTTTTGTGGTCATGATGATTTTTCCTACGCTGCTTTACAGCATTTTCATTTCATTTCTTGGAGATCTTGACTGGGGCCCTGTAATCGGCGGATATTTAGGTGCTCTGTTGCTTGGGATATCGTTTTCTTCCATAGGACTTTTTGCTTCATCTCTTACGAGAAACCAGATTATCGCATTTATCACAGGCATGACATTCTGTTTTGTTTTAACCCTTATTGATAAAATGCTTTTTTTCCTTCCGGAATCACTGCTTAGTGTATTCCAGTATCTGGGAGCTGATTTTCATTTTCAGAATATATCTAAAGGAATCATTGATTCCAGAGATATCCTTTATTTTCTGAGCATCTGTTTTGTAATGCTCTACGGAACGAACATCATTATTCAGGAAAAAACATAGGGCTAAATAAAAAGCGACTGTGAAAAAAGTAGATATAAATAAATTTTCAAAATATTTGATCTATCTTGTTGTTGTGATTCTTATCAACATAGCAGGTATAACACTTTTTTTCAGGATAGACCTTACATCCAATAAAGTTTATTCACTGTCCAAAGCGAGTAAGAGGGTTGTTGGGACCCTTTCAGAACCCCTGACCGTAAAAGTGTTTTTTAATAGCAATCTACCTGCACCATACAATAATATTGAGCGTTATCTTCATGATCTGCTTGAAGAATATGCTGTTGAAGGCGGAAATAATTTTAATTATCAATTTTACAATGTATCGGGTGATGAAGACGAAGACTCAGGTCGCAACCAGAATCTTGCTAATAATTATGGGATAAACCCGGTACAAATTCAGAATATAGAAGAGGATGAGGTAAAGTTTCAAAAGGCCTATATGGGAATGGTGTTTATACATGGAGACATTATCGAATCTATCGGGACGATTACTTCAACCGAAGGGCTTGAATACCAGATTACTACTACCATTCAGAAAATGAACAATAAAATTAGCGCCCTTTTACGGTTAAAGGATAAAGTGGCGGTTAAATTATATCTCTCTTCATCTCTGAGTGTTGTAGGACCGT
>CAYPIT010000179.1:0-3897 GCA_964410825.1 uncultured Nitrospiraceae bacterium | reverse complement strand
TGTCCTGAGCCAGTTTGTCTGACGAGTAAACCCTGCCCATGCCGAAAATGGTCTCTCTGTCAGAACCGCGCCGTGCAACATTAACTGCCCAGAAAATATCGCCGGTTTCAGCATCTATTACTCTTATAGTCATAGCAACAACAGGTATCTCGCCTCTTCCGCCAGCGCCTGAAGCAAGTTGAAGTGTGTATTCAAGAACGGTGCCGATTATAAACAGATCTACTCCGAGTTTTTTCCCGAGTTTTCTTACAGTTTCTTTAGGGATGCTGGTTGCAAGTCTTATTCTTTCCTCTGAGAGGGCTGCATTTACCTCACCGGGTTCAATGATTTTTAAAGGAGAGTTCTTGAGAAATTCTACCAGAACAAAGCTCTCCATTTTTTTCCCTGCCCCCTGAGTTTCACTGAGGTTGTCAAATGGAAGAACAGCCATTTTTAGTCCGTCCGCTGCGCTGAGGTCTTTGCTTACATATGGAACAGGCGATCTTCCTGCGCATCCATATTGCAAGACAAAAATGACCATGAGCAAAATTGCTGAAATAATCAGATAAAACGGTTTTCTCTTCATATCTATCATTCCTTTCTATTTTGAAAATGCTTTTTTGTGGAAGTCTTTTACTAATACCCTGCAGACTTTCTGGGTCAACCTTCCAAGTGTAAATGTCTCGCCGATACTTACAATAGGCAGATTAGGCCCTCCTGTGATTGTAGCGCTGTTTTGCCATGCAATTGTCCCTGTTGGAGCATCGATAAACTTCAGAGTCATTGAAATCATGGGATATTGCTCCCCGCCGAAACTGACCATATCGTAATCATGGACAGTGCCCATAAAGATCCCCTGTACACCGGCAACGTCAGCAATCTGTTCCAGCTGAGAGGGACTCAGTTTCAGTGTTGAAACAGGTGCCCTTGTTTTGGCAACCTGGGCAATCACAGCATTAAACTGCCCGGGGTCCATCACTTCCAGTTTACTGTTTATGAGAAGCTCGGTTAAAAAATGTTCGGTCACTTTATCACCTGCAAGCTCGTCCCCGGACTGATTTTTGAAAGGGATCACCCCCACCTTCTGGTAAAAGCTGAAATCTGCCTCAGGGTGTACAAAGCTTCTCGTATCAATCAGAGAACTGCATGCTGTTAAAATAAATAACAGAAGAGATAGTGCACCGATCTGCTTAAATGTTTTCATTCTTTCCTCCATTAAAAATATTTATTTAATCTGGCCCTTACAAAATTATTTTGGTCGTCATCAAATAATTGTGATACGCTGTATATGATATCAACGCTGATTCGTTTTCTGAAATTAAGCCTGACACTGGCGGATACTGAATCAGTCGATTCCTCTGAAAACACCCTTCTGCCGTAGCTTAATTGCATTCTGTGATTCCTGAAAAAACGGTAGGCCATTGACCCTGTAGCGGAATAACTTTCTTCTCCTGCCTCGGAGAAAGAGGCTGTACCTGTGATACTGTAGCTGGTTTTCCGGTTTGGGTAGTAGACATATGAGATGTTCATGGTCTGGTTGCCGAGTTTTGTGATATCAAGGTCATCAGAAGAAGAGTTCGACGCATAATACCAAGTCAGTTCAGTATGATCAGTAGGAATAAAATGAAACTGTATATTTTTGTTTACAGAAAAGCGCTCAATTACCGCTTCAATATGAACCGGATCAGACCAGTCACCAATCGCCGACGTATTCTTGGTGTAAACGTCACTGTTTTCAGTATCAAAAAAAGTAAATCCGGAAGGCCTGTCATCAAATGACACCTGATCCGCCAGTGTTCCAAAGGCATCAAAATTACCGGGTTCTGTAAATGTAGGGAATTCTATCCTGTTTATATTAAAACTAAATAGAACCGAAATTCTGGGTGTAATATCCATTGTGGTGTGTAGACCATAATTGTCTCTAATATTTGTATCCTCGTTCAGTCCTGACTCATCATCGTATGTTCTTGAAGCATTCAACTTAAGTGCGATATTCTCCTGTAACAGTTTGTTGAAAGAAGCGGCTATCGTGGTAGTGTCCTGAGTTTTTGATCCTCTTGATTCTTTAATAATCCTGTTCCCCAATGTTGTCCATATGCGCAGTCCATCAATAGGAAACAGGCTGGCAGTGAACTCCGCAAGTTGCCTTGAAGTTTTATCAACATCAGCGGTCACTGAGTCAAACTCGGTAATGTCCTTGCTGAAATTGCCATTAAAACCGAACCACTCAGCCGGCCGGCTGTCGATACTTAATGTGAAATCAGTTGTTCTTGTCTCTGTTGTAAAGCCTGAAGAAGCCACATTTGAAAATCGGGATATGTCGAAATTGCCGATCAGAAAAGTTCTTAGCAGGATTTCATATCTGCCCCCCATCCCAAACCTGACTGAATCTGAGTCAGAAGTGCTCTGATCTTCTGTCACTCTTTTTTGCATAGTGTAACTCCCTCTAAAATTTACCCACTTGTAATTGTAATCTCCAAAAAAGGAAAATGTTTCATTTTGTGATTCTTTCCCCTCTGTTAATGTGTTTCTTTTTGAAAAATTTGTAATAAGTTTTGGATAATTTTCCAGTGTTAGAGAAAAGGCAGCCCTCGAATTCCTGGTCTCAACAAGCTCCGCCTCCGTGGTGATTATGGCAAAACGCCTATGCTCAAGGCTAAGACTGTATTTCTCTGTGTTCAGATCCACTCCCAGATTACCTATAGGTGAAAAATTCGTGATTTTTCCCTCATCTGAAATTGAGTGGTTTAGACGAAGATTGAATCGGGCGTTGAGTTTTTTCTTGGTCGGCGGTCTGATATCGAAGGTTAAATCGCTCCTGAGTAGATTGGTATTGCCATCAGGATTCGAGGCAAATGTATCTTCAAGAGATAAAATGCCGCTCCACCTTGTAGCTGCTTTCACCTGTTGGGATAAGGTGAGAAGCAGAATAAAGACAATTCCGGCAAATAATATATGCTCCATTAATTTCATCCTACCTCGAATAGTTAACTATGTATGACTTAGGCCCATGACATGTGGCTGTGCAGGCCCCTCCTCTCGAACTCATGTTGAAACTGAAGATTCCCGGGTTTCTTCCTGTGATTATCAATGCCCCAAATTGCGGAGATCCATGTGAATCATGGCAGGCATAACAAGGATAGTTTTGCTGCCCAACATGAAAAGTATGTCCTTTTGCTGAGCCCGGAACGGTTGATGTCTCGTTCCACCTGCTGTATCCCTTTACCACATCACTGGCAGAGTTGTTAGCATAGGCATCGAAATTATGGCAGATAAAACAGAGGTCATCACTGCTTGTGATTCTGGGGCTGCTTTGAGCTTCGTAAGCCTTTCTCAGTATATTCGGAAACTGGGAACCATGTGGCCCCCTGATGTCAGAATCATATGAGCCATGGCAGTCGCTGCAATAAATTATACTGAATGAGTTAATACCCACTGCAAAGGAGTTTGGATTTATCCCGGAGTTTTTCCCCACTCCTTCTACTGGGTGGTATGAAGCATTGTTTGTGTTAAAAAGTCTTGATAAATCCGGCTCTCCCGGCCGCTGTTGTGTCCAGGATGAATGGCACTTAAAACATATCTCATATTCAAGCACAGGCTGGCTTGTGTCGTTTGCGGAAATGTATTGATAAGTAGGCCTGGAACCGGCAGATCCGTTTATAGCCCTAATCCTGCTGACTCTTGAATTCCGGTTAGATGCTTGCGGGGCAATCTTGATTCCAGAATCACCAAAGGCAGAATGAGCATTATGACAGTCACTGCACTCAACATGAAGGTTGCCTGTAATATATGAATATCTGTCAGGATTGCCACCTTCATCTGAACTGTGCTTTCCTGAACTCCTGAATACCGAATGTGTGAAAGGCTTCTGCAGCTCCCTTGCAATATCCTTTGAAGATGGATCTCCGTCATGGCAGG
>CAYPIT010000178.1:0-3939 GCA_964410825.1 uncultured Nitrospiraceae bacterium | reverse complement strand
TTACTCCTTACTCCTTACTTCTTACTTCTTACTCCTTACTCCTTACTCCTTACTTCTTACTTCTTACTCCTTACTCCTTACTTCTTACTTGTCTGCTAATCAGTGTGCCTCAGCCCAGTTCCTGCCGGTCCCCATATCAACTTTCAGGGGAACTTCAAGTTTTACAGCATGCTCCATCTCTTCTCTTACCAGACGCTTCAACACCTCTTTTTCCTTTTCCGGAACTTCAAATAATAGTTCATCATGAACCTGCAGCAGCATTTTTGATTCCAGTTTTTCACATGCCAGTCTATTCCTGATATTTATCATCGATATTTTAATTACATCAGCAGCAGAGCCCTGTACCGGAGAGTTAGTAGCAAGTCTTTCGCCAAGCTGACGAATATTTTTGTTTGAACTCTTAAGTTCCGGTATAGCCCTCTTCCTTTTAAATAGTGTAGCTACATAGCCGGACTTCGATGCATTATTAATAAGAGTAAGCATATAATCCCTTACTCCACTATGACGGGCAAAATAAGTGTCTATATATGACTTAGCCTCATCAATGCCTATACGGAGCTGCTGGCTAAGGCCATATGGACTTATACCATAAATTATACCGAAATTAACTGTTTTAGCAGTTCGTCTCATTTCATCAGTTACATCGTTATCAGATACCCCGAATAGATCACAGGCGGTCATGGTATGTATATCTCCATCGTTCTGAAACACCTCGATAAGACCTTTGTCACCGCTCATGTGAGCAAGGATGCGAAGCTCTATCTGTGAGTAATCCGATGACAGTAGAACATTGCCCTTTACAGCAATGAAAGCCTCCCTTATCCGTTTGCCCCATTCACCTCTGATGGGTATATTCTGCAAATTAGGATCTGAACTGGACAGTCTGCCTGTTGCTGTAACTGTCTGGTTAAACGATGTATGAAGCCTGCCGGTTCCTGTATTAACAAGCCTTGGCAATGCATCCACATATGTGCTTTTCAGTTTGGAAAGCACCCTGTATTCGATTATTTCCTGGGGCAGTTCGTGCTCAAGTGCAAGTTGTTCGAGAACATCCACATTTGTTGAATATCCGGTTTTTGTTTTCTTGACAGGCCTTAGACCGAGTTTTTCAAAAAGGATCACCTGAAGCTGCTTAGGCGAATTAATATTAAATTCCTCTCCCGCAATAAAGTAAATTCTTTTTTCGATACTAAGAAGTTCATTCGCCATCTTCTTTGAAAAGGACTTCATTAATCCCAGGTCAATCTTAACACCAGCCATCTCCATGTCAGCGAGGACCTCTATCAGCGGGATTTCTATATCAGTGAACAATTTATCTAAGCCCTCTTTCTTTAATTCAGGCTTGAAATATTTCTTAAGACTTAAAGTGACCGCAGCATCTTCACCTGAATATCTTGCAGCTTCATCAACAGCGACTTCACGGAAATCCCTTTTATCTTTTTTTACCACATCACCGAAAGAGAGTTTTTTTATACCGAGATAATCCATCGATACATCTTTAAGATTGTGATTTGTCTTATTTGGATTTAACAGGTACGAAGCGAGCATCGTGTCAAAAGAAATGCCCTGCATATTAATACCTTCATTTTTCAGGATTATGAGATCATATTTAATGTTGTGGCCGGTCTTGAGTATCTCAGAATCTTCCAGCATTTTCTTTATTTTTCCAACAACATATTTTTTTGAGAGCTGATCCGGCACACCAGGGTATTCATGTGTAATGGGAACATAGTATGCCTTATCAGGTGTTACGGATAATGATATGCCAACAAGATCCGCGGTCATGGGCGATCGAGAAGTCGTTTCGGTATCGATCGAAAGTTCTTTCTTTACGCTCAAGAGAACTGCTTCCAGAACCTTTTTTCCCAGTACCGGAATATATTCTGTCTTGTCCTGCTTCGGTGATGTTTTATCAGGGATCAATCTAATCAGGCTGCTAAAGTTGAATTGACGAAAGTGGTCACGAAGTTTTTCCCAGTCAGGCTCCACAACCTTCATATCTCCTGTAGATATATCAAGCGGAATATCAGAATGAATTGTAGCAAGCTCAAGACTCAACTTTATATTATCGATGTTATCATCAATAGCTTGTCTCGCCCTTGCGTTTTTGACCTGATCACGATTCCAGATCAGCATATCGAGGGTTCCGAATTCCTTAAGCAACTTTACAGCAGTTTTTTCACCTATACCCGGCACACCGGGTATGTTATCAGATGCATCCCCCATAAGCGCTATTATTTCGGGAAATTGTGACGGTCCTACTCCAAAGCGCTCAATGACATCACTTTCTTCCGTAATTTTTTCTTTCATCGAGTCATAGAGCCTGACACGAGGGCTCACAGACTGGCACATGTCCTTATCCCCGGTAACAATATAGACATCCAGTTTTTCCTTCTCCGCATTTTTAGCCAGCGTACCAAGGAGGTCATCAGCTTCATAGCCAGGCATTTCTACTGTTTTTATCCTGAACGCCTCGATTATCTCTTTTATATGAGGAATCTGCGACTGAAGATCCTCAGGCATGCCTGGTCTGTGCGCCTTGTATTCTTCATACACCTCATGCCTGTGTGTCGGGCCCGGCGAATCAAACACAATAGCAAAATAATCCGGTCGTTTCTCCTTCATGATTTTGAGTATCATATTCGTAAAGCCAAAAATCGCGTTTGTAGGTGTGCCGTCTGAAGATGAAAGTCCTCTGATAGCGTAAAATGCCCGGTAAAAATAAGCGTTGCCGTCTATGAGGTAAAGTGTAGGCATATAATTATTCGATTACCAACTTCTCATTATACAAAAGAAAGGAGTTTATTTATCTGAACTCTGTCCATCTCAGTATTAACTTGAATGGCTCTTTCACTGTTGAGAACACCGGAGAGCATTGCAATGCCTTCTTGCGTGAATGCATAGGGCCGTCTTCTTAAGCCCATCCTCTCTCTATTGGTTATCACAATTTGTGATTTCCAAATTTCCGTTTCTTCCTTTGAAAGGTGAATCATAAAGTCTTTTGGAAAACGTTTAATGTTCCTTCTTACAGCCTGATTTAATACTCTTGTCTCAACACTGTAAAGCTCTGCCAGGTCCCGGTCAATCATGACTTTTTGGTGACGAATAAAATAAATTTTTTACTCAATTCTTTCTACTGGAATGATGTCGCTCATATTGCCCCCATGTTTTAATTTAAAATGATGAAGAATCCTACAGCCATTGTCCCCGCATTGACTGATCGATTATAACAAATAGAGCGAATAAATTTGAAAAAGATATCTGGAGGAAAGTGTAAAAACTTTGAAACTTTTGGGGACGTTCTTAATTACATTAACTTATTGTGAATTATAGACTAAAGTCCGCACTCGCATCTGTTGTCTGGTCATTGCACATTACAAATGGCAATCATCTGATTTTACCTGCCAAAGAAATAAAGACATCATATGAAATCTGCACTCCTAGACAATTTCCTTTCATTGAATATTTCTGTTTAATAACGATCATGTTGAATCTGTCATGACACCTACCTTGACAAATAGGAATGACTCTTATATAGTAATCTTATGGCAGTTAGAGCTGAAAATGAGTCAATGAATTTTTTCAGAGAGAAGTGCAAAAAACACAATCTCAGAATAACACCACAGCGTACGGTTATTTATAAGGAGTTAAGCAAATCAAAAGAGCACCCATCGGCAGACATGATATTCAGAAAAGCACAGAGAACATTCCCTGATATTTCTTTTGATACTGTAAACAGAACAGTTTTGACTTTTGCAAAGATCGGTATTATTAATGTTGTGGAGGGATATGGTGACTCCAAACGTTTTGATCCGGACATTGAAAGTCATCATCATTTTCGATGTGTAAGTTGCAATAGCATAATAGATTTTTATGATAAATCTTATGACAATTTAAAAGTTCCCGAAGACATTGAAAACAAATACACTGTCATAAGAA
>CAYPIT010000177.1:0-4011 GCA_964410825.1 uncultured Nitrospiraceae bacterium | reverse complement strand
TTACAGGGGGCAGAGGCAGAATTCTGTTGATCACCTGAACCTTGCATATAATAAGGGATTTACTCCCGGCAAACTGGGGTGCCCTTATATTATCGCCGACAGTGTATTCGGTACGGATTCTCATTCTGTAAAGGTGGATTTCAAGAACGTAAAGTCAATAAAAATTCCTTCACTTGTAAATGTGCTCGAGGATCTGATAGTGCTCAGCCATATAACGGGTCACATACTGTCAGGTTACTCGGGATCGATAAAGAATGTTGCGATGGGCATGGCTTCCCGTGCGGGCAAGCAGATTCAGCACACTTCCCTGAAACCGGTAATAAATGTCGAAAAATGTACTTTATGCGGAACCTGTATAGAGATGTGTCCGGTTTCAGCAATTTCGGAAATGAGCGGCAAGGCATTTATTAACTCAAATCGATGTATTGGTTGTTGTGAATGCATTGCTGCCTGCAAACTGGATGCAGTGAATATAAACTGGCATGAGGACCCTGCGATTTTCGTTGAGAGAATGAGTGAATATGCAAGCGGCATACTTTCGAAAATCAAGAATAAATTATTTATTAATTTTGCGACAGACATAACACAGGAATGTGACTGTATCTGCGGTGATGATCCAAGAATAACTGAAGATAAGGGGATTTTTGCTTCTGAAGATATACTGGCGGTAGATAAAGCAGGTTATGACAATGTTGTAAATGAGCGTGATATTTTTTCAAGAGGTGGAAAGTTAAATGCTCATATGCATCAGTTTGAATATGCCCGGACAATCGGTCTTGGAAGTCTGGACTATAAATTAATTGAACTATAGTTGCCTTGTAAGTATAATTTCATACCCCTTTACCGATTTACAAATGTATGGTATATTTACTTTGTAGCTTTACTAATATTACTGATTTAAAGGGAGGAATAAAGAATGGCCAATGAAGTTGACAGGGAATTATCAGAAAAATACTGTGCCAGGTTTGCCGAAATTGCAGTAAAAATGAATTTCATTAACTCAGAGCAGGCTAAAGAAGCGATCTCTGAACAGATGGATGATGATCTGAACAATAAACCTCACAGACTTATAGGCAGGATATTGATGGATAAGGGCTGGATGACTCCTCAGCAAATAGACCTGGTCTTAAATGACCTCTTTAAAATGCAAAAGGATTAATATTCAAATGATATTAATAATTTTCCGGCAATATTTCATAATATGACTGCGGGTGTCTGCATGCCGGACATTCTTTCGGAGCTTCAGGACCTTCCTGAACATAACCGCAGTTTCTGCAATGCCATTTAACAGCAGATGATTTTTTAAAAACTACCCCATCCTGAATATTTTTTATCAGTTTCCTGTATCTTGATTCGTGAAATTTCTCTACTTTTGATATCTCTCTGAATGAAGCCGCAACATCGGGGAATCCTTCCTCATCAGCTATTTTCTCAAAATCTGCATATATAGTTGTCCATTCCAGATTTTCTCCTTCAGCAGCATGTGAGAGGTTCTCTTCGGTTACCTTGATGATACCGGCAGGATAAGAGGCCTTAATTTCAAGGTCTCCGCCTTCAAGGTATTTAAAAAAAATCTTTGCGTGTTCCATTTCATTCTCAGCTGTTTCCAGAAAAATTGCAGAGATTTGCTCATGCCCTTCCTTTTTTGCAACACCGGCAAAGTATGTATATCGGTTGCGTGCCTGCGACTCTCCGGCAAATGCCTTTAATAAATTTTGTTCGGTTTTTGTCCCTTTAAGTGATGTTGCCATGATTCCCTCCAGTGAAGTGTTTTATTGAAATATTATATAAGTTAATGTGTATAGATAAGTCATATGCAGGATTAAATTAAAATTAACACTCCTTAAAAGTCAAGATTGCAATTTTTATCCTAAAAGACGGGTATAATATTGGCTGTTGAACAATCGGGCTAAAAGAACAAAAAGGAGGTTAGATAATGGCAGATAAACAAATATTTTTTTCAGAAAGAGCGCCAAAGCCAAAAGGACCGTATTCACAGGCAGTAATTCACAATGGCCTGCTGTACATATCCGGTCAAATCCCGGTAGATACGGTAACCGGCTTGATGGTGCAGGGAACCCTCGAGGAAGAGACAGAAACAGTTTTAAATAATATAAAAATTATTGCGGAAGAAGCGGGTGCCGGTATCGAAGACGTATTGAAAGTATCTTGTTATCTTGCTGAGATTGAGGACTATGCCAGGTTTAATAATGTTTATCAAAAATATTTCATTGAGAACCCACCTGCCAGGACCGTAATTCAGGCCGGGAAACTTCCTATGGATGTTCAGATTGAAATCGATGCGATTGTAGCTCTGCATCATAATAAATGATTCAGGTTATATAGGATAAACGAGATGGAAAAGAAGAAAATAGCTATCACAATGGGAGACCATGGTGGGATAGGTCCTGAGGTTATTGTCAAGGCATTGTCTTTCCAGGATATCAGAAATTGTTGTCATCCTGTTGTTATAGGAGATGCAGAAATTATCATGGAAGCGCTCAAACTTTCTGATCTGCCGCTTAAGGTGAGGAATCTAAATGGCATATCTGAGTCTGAGCCGGGTACAGGCAGTATAGATGTGCTTGACATCAGGCCTCATTCATCTTTTGAAAAAGGGGGCCCTTCAAAGAGTGCCGGAGAGTCTGCGGTTAAATATATAAAGAAGGCTGTAAAGCTTGTACTGAAAAAGCATGCAGATGCAATTGTAACCGCACCGCTGTCAAAAGAATCACTCAGAATGGCCGGCTTCTCATGGCCTGGACATACTGAGCTGATTGCTGATCTCACAAAAACTGAAAATTTTGCGATGATGTTTGTGAGTAATAAATTGAAGATTATTCTGGGTACAATACACATACCGATAAAAGATGTGCCGAAAAAAATTAATGAAAGAGTTATACTCAATACTATTAAACTCGCGGCAAAAGCATCCGTAATGTGCGGCATCAGGAGTCCGAGGATTGCTGTTGCGGGACTTAATCCACATGCCGGTGAGTCCGGAATCATGGGAGATGAGGAAATAAAGGCGATAACTCCTGCGATTAATGAGGCAAAAGCTCAGGGCATTGAAGTATCAGGCCCGCATCCTCCGGATGTCGTTTTTTATAAAACATTAAAGGGTGAATTTGATATGGTTGTGTGCATGTATCATGATCAGGGATTGATTCCATTTAAGATGCTGGCCTTTGATACTGGTGTTAATGTGACGGTAGGTCTTCCTTTTATACGTACATCTCCGGATCATGGTACAGCGTTTGATATTGCATGGCAGAACAAAGCTGATCCAGCGAGTATGGTGGAAGCGATAAAGCTTGCTGCCAAAATGGAACTCAGTTAATCTTAACAGAGCAGCCAGTTCTCCAAGTTGCCTGCTTTAAATTAAATAACCTGTTACCGGTTTTGACAATTTGCGGATTGCATATAACGCATAAATAATTGTGAATATTGTTCTGGCTACAAGAAACAGAAAAAAGATTGAAGAGATAAAAAAAATATATAGTGTTATGGGTACAGTTTCTAACATATACACTCTTGATGATTTCCCTGTTATGAAAGATGTAGCAGAGAACGGGCAGACTCTTGAGGATAATGCGATTAAGAAAGCTGTTTATGTAACAAGGGCAGTAAATATGACAGCGATAGCGGATGATTCAGGCCTTGAGGTAGATGCTCTTAACGGTGCCCCCGGTGTGTTTTCCGCACGGTATGCAGGAGAGGCTGCTGATGACAGTATGAATGTCGAGAAGCTTTTAATCGAGATGAAAGATATCCCGAAGGATAAAAGAGTAGCCCAATTTGTCTGTTGCATCGCTCTTGCATCTTTGAAAGAGACTAAAACTTTCATGGGCTATGTTAAAGGAAGAATAGGTACAAGTCCAAAAGGGAAGAGCGGCTTTGGCTATGACCCCTTATTTTATCCTGATGGACATGACAGGACTTTTGCTGAAATGGATGACAATGAAAAAAACGCGATAAGCCACAGGGCGATGGCAGTAAGGCAACTGCAGA
>CAYPIT010000176.1:0-4038 GCA_964410825.1 uncultured Nitrospiraceae bacterium | reverse complement strand
TTAATAAACGCAAGGGGCATATGTCCGATGCCTTCTTTTGACCCTATGAGAGAAAGCAGTTCCGACTTCGGGTCCAGTTTAACGTTAAATCTCTTTTTGTACCAGTCGGCTGCCGCTTTTCTGAAAGAGGGCATTCCAGCATAAGAAGGGTATTGATGGTTACCAGGAGTTTTCACCGCCCTTCTCATGGCTTCCACTATGTGACCCGGGGTTGGTGTATCAGGGTCCCCTATACTCAGGTCTATAAGGTCCATGCCTTTTGCTATCGCCTTTTCTTTCATCCTGTCGATAGTTGCAAACAGATAGGGAGGAAGGTCCTCTACCCTTTTTGCTGGTTCAAAAGCGATTTTTCTCTGCACCATATACCTCCTGATAATCAATAAACATTCTATTCATCTCTCCAGTGTTGGAGATGGTTATCAATAATAATGAATTCTCAAAAAAATGTTTATGGAGAATTTATTAAATTATTATAAGTGACGAGGAATATATAATGTACTTTAAATAATACGAAAGATGCAAATATTAATTATCTGAAAAACTGCAACATATATTTCAAGGCAACTATTACTATTAATGAGCCTAAGAGCATTTTTATGAATTTTTGCTGTATATACTTCTGGCATCTTGCTCCAAGATACATGCCCGCAAATCCGCCCGCACCGAACAACAGTCCCATCAACCAATCAGGAGACATGGTCGTTCCCTTTAAAGGTATGAGACTGTAAAAGATGATGCCGGACACTGAAGTCAGGAAAGTACCAAGCAGGGTCGCTCCCGCAACAGTGTATACAGGCAGATGAAAGAAAGAGACGCAAAAAGGTGCGATTATTGCCCCTCCGCCGATGCCGTATGTGCCACCGATAATGCCTACAAAGAATGCTAAAAAAAATAGGAGACTTGTATTAAAAGTAAACCTTTCTCCCCAAAATTCATATTCGGTTCTGTAAAGTGAAAAGGAGATCGTTTTCACAACAGCGGAAGAAGATAGTCCGGAAGCGATACGGCTGTCCTGCTGTTGTTTTAGCTGGCTGAACTTTTCGTCAATAGAAAATGCTTTGGATTTCCTGTTCTGGACCTTCTTCAGTACATCATTAAAAAGCCTGTAACCTATATAAAGCAGAACGCACCCGACAAAAAATTTAAATGACCGGGGATCAGGCAAATAAAGGATTCGGACATAATAACCGATAAGCACTCCCGGAAGAGTCCCGGCAGCAATTGTCATTGTCAGAGGCCATGCCATGCGCCTCTCTTTTATATAACGATAAACCCCGCTTGGGATAGCAACAATATTAAAAACAAGGTTTGTTGCGCTTACAGACGGGCTTGTATAATTCAGATAGCTCATCTGAAAAGGGAGCAGAAGGAATGCGCCCGAAACCCCACTCATCGAAGTAAAGAAAGAAATTATAAATGAAACAAGCGGTGGGATGAAAATATAGGTTTCGACACCTGATATAGGGAATAGTATCTTGAAGACATCCATTATCGATTAAAAAATAGTTGTAGAGACAAACAGTTAATTAAGACGATTCTTTACTATGGCCTTAGTGCTTCTGTGCCTTTGGCCCTCAATATCTTAGTGTTGCCTTTATCCGCTTTGGGTTCAACAGGAGATCAAGGGCATTGATAATGCCTCCGATATGGATATCACCCGCCATCAATATATCTACCGCGCTTCCCTCTCCTTCTGTTACTGCTATACCTATGCGTGCTACTCTCAGCATTTTTCTGTCATTATTTCCGTTTCCAAAAGCCACTACTGATAGAGCTCCCAGTCTCTCGACATGTTCTTCCTTTTGCAGATCATGAAATTCTCCTTCAAGTATATGTGTTGCACATTTAATACCCAAGAGTTCTGCCTTGGCTGTTCCAAAAGTATCGGAAGTCAGGACATGGATGTCCAGTAACTCAGAAAGTTTGTTTAATTTTTCTTTTACGCCAGGGATGAGCTTTCCATTAAACGAGAGAGTGCCCGTAAAGTCAGAGACTAAATGCTCAAGCTTTACAGCTCCAAATCCTGGTATGTCAATATTTATCATTAGAAAGAACCCCCCGCGCAGATCACGTAAATTTTATCAGGAAATGATCCAATAATGCAAAGGATATGCATATCCAACATTAATCAATCTTCGGCATCAATTATAAATGCCCTGTCAGCTTTTTTCATCGACTGGATTCGTTTCTCTTCGAGAAGTTTTTCCTTGGCCCGTTTTGATCGTTTTCGCTTTTGCCTGCGAATTTTTGCTATTCTCTGTTCCTCTTCACTCAGTTTGCCTTTTTCAGAACGCTCGATCTTCTCATAAAGCAGAACTCTTGCATAATAACGGTTCATTCCCTGAGAGCGGGTTTTCTGGCATTTGACTTCGGTGCCTGAAAGTATGTGTTTAAGATGAACACATGTAGAGGTTTTATTAACATTTTGCCCTCCATGCCCCTGTGAACGCACAAATGTCTCCTTTATGTCCTTCTCGTAAATTCCGAGACGATCCAGTTTTTCTCTCAACATCCTTTCTTTTCCAGGTGACACAGGGAACATAGCAATAAAACCCTGAAACTCAAAATAAAAATATTTACATTTAGTGGAAGTTAATTTTGCATTTCTCTAACAGTTCCTCCGCCTTTGCTTTTAACGCGGTGTAGAATGTATCGTCTTTCTTTAACCCGTTTTCTGCCTTATCCAATATATCATAAAACAGTCTCCATCCTTCTCTTTCATTCCGGACCTGATCGATCAATGGATTTATATCTTTATTTAAAAACTGAACAGTTTCATGCAGGCGTCTGACTCCTATTTTTAGAAACCCCGCTCCTTGTTGATTTTTCTTTCTGTCATTTTCAGTAAAGAATGTAGCCGCTTTCAAGGCAAAACGAAGGTAAACGATCGTAAGAGGTATTCTCGAGACAAAACAGCCGGTAAATGGATCGATTGTATCTTTAATATCGTCAAAATTCCAGGGCAGTGCCCTGACGTAATAGGAAAACATCAGGATTCTTATATAATCAGCGATCAATTTTCCGGTTGCGGCCATTTTTATTGCATCTCCGGCAAAAGACTTATTATCATGACGCATAATAAGACCGTCTTTATGCAGATAGCGAAGCCTGCTTTTATCGGTGTCAAACAGAACAGACAGTAAATATGCCTGATCTTCTGCCCTCCCTATAAAGGTCGGAGTGAAGGGTTGATACTCTCTTAATTTATCGATCAGTATTCCGCAGGTACCGCCTGTGACATGGATTCTCTGTATACATCTGTTTATTCCGTCTAAATGACTATTCCCATACCGGGCCATCATCTCTGCTTCAGTAGAAAGCGCCTGCGGAAGGGTACTGAAAAAAATTAATTCATCTGCCCTGATTTCATCTGATGGATAACGTACGTCAGGAGTGAACAGTGACTGCTCTATGTCTCCTTCATTGACCAGTGCGCCGGCAATCATTCCGAGGCATACTTTATCGCCATCACTGTCTGTGCCCTCGGCTCCCCACAGAGGCGACTTAAAATGTTCGAAGGCCGAGAACCCGCTCTGCCTGACCAGCTCTTCCTGTGGAAAGACCTGATCGAGATCGATCTTGAAGGTGCCCTTTTTCCCGGGATCAATGAATACCTGCCAGAATGCTGCTACAGCCTTTAAAAAACTGAAATGCCTTCCATATTCGCCATCAACTCCGATAATTCTGAAAAGTTTGTTATCCTTATTATCCGAAAAATTTTCAGTAACCGGTATCAGAATATTTTCTATCATTGTATTTGCTATCTTCTTAATACATTCGTGATATTATTATCTCTAATCTATGGCTGCAAGAACTCCATCATCTGTTATCTGTGATTTCAACCAAAACAACTTCCTTGTCTCCAAGGTTATCACATTTTGAAAATTCCTTTACTCTAAGTTTATAGGTATATCCATCCAGATTGACTTCAGCAATTCCAGTTTCGGGATCGAAGTCGTAATTGGAGGTATCTCCAGTTCCCAAATCCTTCAACTTAATGTAATGTGAGCTATTGGAGTCTTGTACTTTTTTTAGTTG
>CAYPIT010000175.1:0-4040 GCA_964410825.1 uncultured Nitrospiraceae bacterium | reverse complement strand
ATCATTTTGCCTGAATACAAAGACAATATGGAAGTGGAGAAATATCCCTGCGTCAGTTTTAAATGTTCTGGGATTTATTTGCATGATTATGACTTTTCTGGGAGTTAACTGGTTAGTAAAACTCTTTGATATACCGAGCCTGCATACCTATGCTGTATAAATTTTTTTCCTCACTGAAATCTTCAGTCTATATTCTGCTTTTTATGTGCCTGATATTCTTAATAGGCACTATTTTCCCCCAGGGAGGCAATATTGACGATTATATTGAGGCTGGCGGTAAATATATAACTTTAGTGCGCTTCCTTGATTTTCTTGATATCTTTGCTTCACCGCTGTTTTTAGGGATAACATTTGTTTTAATCATCAACCTTTTGGTATGTCTTTACGACAGGTGCAGGGTATTTTTTAACATCAAGAGAAAACCTATCGATTTCAGGTTGTTAAAACAACATTCCCAGACAGTGTTGTTTAACAACGGGGACATCATGGGTCGTCTTCGGAAAATGGGATTTAAATTAAAAGCCGAAACCCGTGATGCGGCAGGTCCGGGCGTCAAAGTATTCGAAAGAGGGCTCCCATATTGGTGGCTTTCATGGTTTTATCATCTGGGAATAATTCTTGCGATTATAGGATTTTTTCTGACTTTGTTATTTGCTTTTGAGCAGGGCGTGCTGCTGTATCCGGGTCAACCTGAGTCGATCTCACTTACTAGCACTGAAACAGTGTGGAATAAAATTCTTGAGAAACTGAGCAATAAAACTAATGAAAATGGACAAGAAAATAATTATGTTCTCACATTGAAGGAATTTCGTACAGAATACTATCAGGGGCTCAAGATTGATTATCCCGATGAAAAGCTGCAAAGGCTGGCCCTCGGTTTCGGCATTAAAAAGTTGGAGCCCTCTACAGAAGGAATTTCATATATGCCTAAGATGTGGCTTACAAGGCTTGAGGTGAAGAAGCCTGACGGTAAAGTAATGGATGCAGCTCTATGGGTAAATAAACCTTTCAGGACAGCAGGTCTTACACTGTATCAGATGGGTTATGAGCAGAAGATTAACCTGCTGGTCAATGGTACAGCTATGGAGGTAGAAGCACGCGTACCCTTTACGGTAAATGGAGTTGATGGTAAATTCGCCCTTGGTTCGCTTAAGACAGGGGAGCTATTTAAGAAGGATGGCTCGACAGAGGAAATAACTCCTGTAACAACAGTTTATTTCATTCCTGAAGATGATGCTTCTGCAAAGAAAGTCATCGGTGAGCTCAGTCCTGGAGAAAATATGGAGTTTGACGGGATACTTTTTGAGTTTACTGATTATAAGGAAGGATCATATCTGAGCTACAGAAATGATCCGGGTGTCTGGCTTGTCGGGTTTGCGTGCCTGTTTGTGTTTCTTGGCCTGATAGTGAGAAATCTTGGTGCCTGGTACAGAATTCAGTGTGCGTTTGAGAAAAAAATTGCATATGTTCTGATCAGTACGAGGGGTATACTGGCAGATAAAGATAGAATAATTAGAAAGCTAAAGAAAAACGGATAGCATTTCAATATGGGATCTGTGTGAATTATCAGGGCTAATGGAAAAACAGATAGGCGATAAATATGGATGCTACAATACCGGTAAAATCAGCGATCAGGCCACACGTAACAGCATATCGGGTCTTTCTTATTCCCACAGAGCCAAAATAAACCGCGATGATGTAAAAGGTTGTATCAGTAGCGCCCTGCACAACCGAAGCAACCCTGCCGACAAATGAGTCTGCGCCATATGTATTCATCGCATCCACCATCATTCCACGCGCACCGCTTCCGCTGAGAGGTTTCATGAATGCGGTTGGCAATGCTCCTGTGAAATCGGCATTTATGTGAAGAGTTACCAGTAGTTTCTGAATCAGACTCACAAACATGTCCATCGCCCCTGATGCCCTGAAAACACCTACTGCAACAAGTATAGCTATAAGATAGGGAATGATTTTAATAGCGATCTGAAACCCGCCTTTTGCCCCTTCAATAAATGTTTCATAAACATTAACCCTTCTTATCATAGCAAGCAGTATAAAGCAGGTTATAATCGAGAATAGCAGTAGATTTGCGGCAACACTCGAAACTGTTGTTATCTCCTCTCTGCTCATTTGCGAAAAAAGAATTATTATCAGGCCTATAATTAAAATTAATCCCCCGAGGTAGGAAAGAATAACTTTGTCGAACAGATTTATCTTTTGATAAATCGCTACACTGATGAGTCCGGCCAGTGTTGAAAAAGAGGTGGCCATTAAAATCGGGATGAAAATATCTGAAGGATCTACAGCTCCGAGCTGGAAGCGATACACCATAATTGTAACGGGGATCAGTGTGAGGCCGGAAGTGTTCAATACGAGAAACATTATCATTGCATCCGAAGCTGTATCCTTATTCGTGTTTGTGGTTTGCATTTCCTTCATCGCTTTCAGACCGAGGGGGGTTGCAGCATTATCCAGCCCGAGCATGTTGGCTGATATATTCATCATTATAGACCCGATCGCGGGATGGTCTTTGTCCAGTTCGGGAAACAGACGGTGAAAGAACGGTCCAACCGCTCTTGAGAAGACCTTCACAATGCCGCCTTGCTCCCCGATTTTCATTAATCCGAGCCATAAAGTTAATACTCCTGTCAGTCCCAGGGAAATATCAAATCCGGTACGAGCGTATTCGAATGTGGCATTCATTATTTGCGGGAATACTTCCATATCATGGAAGAAAACGAGTTTAATGCTCCCGATAATAAATGAGATTATAAAAAAACTGATCCAGATGTAATTAAGAACCATTAGCTTTTCAGAGTGTCGTGACCAGATTTCTCATAGAAAATCCTCTTAAATCCGGAGTTCCCTCTCCTTTGTATTGAATCATGAAATTATGTGATGCACCCATTCCCTGGGGCAGTATCAGTCCCTTAATCTTCGAAATTTCGGATAAATAGTCAGGGTGATCCGAATAAAGTCCTACTATTGTCTCGTCAATACCGGATGCTGTGAGAAATGTGCCTTGGGGGCAATAGCCCAGGGTCTTGAATCCAAGGGTCTCTCCCCATATCCGTAATGATGAAAAATTCAGATGTGCGGTTATGTCCTGCTGACCGATATGCTGGTAAGGATTATCATTATACTGATGTTTGTAGTAACAAAGGAGCGTGCCACGTGTTCTATCGTCACTATAATATTCTCTGGCCGTATATCCGTAATCGATTGTTAAAATAAATCCACTGAAAAGGACTGCCGCTATATCTTCAAGCCAGTTTTTTATTTTAATATTTATTTCTGTCCTGTATCCCCTGTCGGGCTTTATAGAAAAAAGATTAACGTAATCCATGATCTCTTCGGAGCTGATATCCAGTTTTTTATCATTGAATTTGCCGTTGTTAAAATCAACATGGATTTCTTCCAACCTGTCATTCATTTCGATGATATGCACAGGAAATGAATCAAGCAGTTCATTCGAAAATACGCAACCTTTCGTTGCCTTTGATTCCATTAATGATCTGCACCATGTCACATTTTCTGAAAGATCTCCAAGAACTTTCTTTTGCTGTTTCTCCAGATGCAGGCAGGGTTCGACTATCGTATATCTTAATGATTGAAGGAACGCGGCGGTTTCATTTTCGGCTCCCGATAAATAATTAATAATGTCTTTGCATAAATATCCCATGCCAGCTCCCATTTCAACTGCTTGAAATTTGGACGGGTTATCCATAAATTTCCACATCTCCAGAAGCTGCTTTCCGATCATGGCGCCAAATATCGGGTGCAGATGAGGGCTTGTATAAAAATCACCTTCGCGTCCTATTATGGTTTCAGGAGATGAATAATACCCGAGTTCCGGATAATAGAGCACCATGTTCATAAAAGTTTCAAAAGTAATCGGCCCATCCTTTGTTATTTTTTCTATGATTTTTTCTTCAAGAGTTTTCATGAAAGGAGGACAAAACCAGCTTGTGGTTAAATTTACTTTACTTCCAGCATCCTGTCAAGAGCCTTCTTTGCCGGAATCCTGGTCGCTTCGGGTA
>CAYPIT010000174.1:0-4062 GCA_964410825.1 uncultured Nitrospiraceae bacterium | reverse complement strand
TTATGAGTTCATTTACTACAATGTTTCTTGGAATGGCGCCGCTGGGCAACTTGACCCTGGGAACACTTGCACATTATACAACCACCCCAACAGCTCTCTCTACAGGTGCCTTGCTGTGTCTGCTGGGAACATTACTGGTTTTATGGAAAAAGCCGGAGCTTCTTAAGATGTAACCCCTATATAATGTTAATTGGAAAGAGGGAGAAAGCGGATATTAACACGCCGGTTCTGTGCGCGTCCCTCTTTAGTTGCGTTGGATGCAACCGGTCTGTTTTCACCATAAGATTCAATGGTAATATTCCCCGGCGGCAACCCTTCTGACTTTAAAAGATAATCTCTCACACTTCGGGCCCTCTTGTCTGAAAGTTCCTTGTTATACTTTTCCGGGCCAAGGCTGCATGTATGACCTTCAATAATAAGACGTTTATCGCCAGCCTTATTATAGTGATTATTGATTCTGGCAAGTATTTTTTTCGCTTCTGCTTTTAATTCCCATTTATTCAGGCTGAAAAGGACTTCCGCCGGAACAGTCACACCGGCATCCGGGGGCAGCTCCTCTTTACCCTGCAGCACTGCATAGTCTCCAAGCATTACCGTTCGATACTCCAGGACCGGGGTTGTATCTACCGAGGTGAGCGATTCAATACGGGCGATCGCGATGTCTTTATAGGTTTTCAGGACTTTTAACTGACCAACGGGGACACTGACACTAATATTATCCCCCAATGTATTTCGAATCAGTTTATCCCTGTAAACAGCGAGAACCATTGACGGGCTGACCCCTATATCTTCCCCTCCATTTAAATAAAAGTCTGTGGCCCGTTCTTTTGTACGGTCAGTAGAATCCATCTGCCCGACTTCGACCCTTAATATATCAAGCCTTGAATCTTCACCTATAGTAAGAGAAGGGAAAATCGCGCTTATTAAAAGCGGTAATAGCGCCACTAATACACTACTCCTCTGTGCATACCTTCCTATCCCATTAAAATATTTCTTAATATTCATAATGTTATCCAGATTCCGGGCATTTAATTCTATCTCCCTTATCGGCACAACTCAGGTTTTCATTAACCATGGCCCGGCTCATAGCTTTATCCTGACTATGAAAGTTTTTAATTTCATTATTACAGGGAAGCCTTATTTATTTGCCAAATTGTATAATGATGTCCTGAGACTTGAGTAATTATGCTGCCTCAGTCTGTGCGCGCTGCAAAACAATATAGTAAATTTCATCGGATTATTACGATTTATGGATTTTATAAAATGTTAACAGTAAATGATGTATTACAATCAAAAAGTTCCGCTATATGGTCAATATCTCCCAAGGATACTACTTATAAAGCAATTGAGATAATGACAGAGCATAACATTGGCGCATTGGTTGTAATCGATGAGGAACAGGTATCGGGCATCTTCTCTGAGAGGGATTTTGCCAGGAATATAATTCTTAAAAGGTTATCAGCTGATGATGTACTCGTAGAAGAATTGATGACAAAAGAGATATATTGCATCACTCCCGACAAGTCTGTTGAAGAGTGTATGGGAGTCATGACAACTGCCCATATACGTCATATGCCTGTATTTGAAAACAACAAACTAATAGGTCTGGTAACTTTCGCCGATATAGTAAAAGCTCTCCTTATGGAGCAGAAAATCAAGATCGAAAGCCTGGAAAACTACCATTCCTGCTGCGACTCGGTCTCATTTGACGGTTAAACCCTGAGCAGTCTCTATTGCTTTCAAAACCTTCAACTATATAGAGTCTGCAGGTATTCCTCAACTTCGGTCCTGAACTGGTCCCGAACACCTTTCACTTCAGATGCCAGGGCCTTTACGTCGTCCCACTTTATGTTGAAAATATATGTGTAAATAAAGTAGTTCCGGAATGACAGGTATTTTATAAATATTTGATGCAGTTCAGGCGGCAGGATTCCAATCTCACCGGCCTTTCTCAGTACTTTTTCATGCCATTCAGGAGAATCTTTTACATCAAGCTTGTCATAGATAAGCATCTGTTTCAGAATACTCTCAAACCCGGTGTATATATTTACAATAAAAGCTGCGACAGACGCCTGCTCAGCTAGAGAATAGTCTGCTTTATCCGCAGAGTAAACTGAATCGAGCCCTGTCATAATTCGTTCAATATTTTGAAATTCACCATTACAATATTGTTTCAACTCATCAATTGTCATAATATTTCCTCCTTCTGCCCTGCATATGATATTTAAAAATCTTTATACCCGGCTACAACCTGCCTGAGCGCAATATAGATAAAAGCAATCTTAAACCAAGCAGAAAAGCTACGAGAAAACCGATCGCACCAACAGTAGAAAGTCCGAATATTGTACCGCCTATATCTGACTGCACCAGCATTGATGACCCCACAATAATGGCTGCCACGACAATGCTGAAGGCCAGGCGGTTGCTTGAGCGATCGATGTCTGTAATTAGCTTATCCATACCAATAGGATCAATCTTCAACCGCACTTCATCTCTCAATGCCTTCCTCATAAGTCTATTCATCTGTTTCGGTGTATCAATGATAAGGTCTGCAACTTCCGATATATTATCACCTGCCTTATTAATCAGCCGTTCAGGGCTTAAACGTTTTTTGACCAGCTTTGCCGCATAGGGTTCGGCAGCAGACATAAGATTAAAATTCGGATCAAGCAGTCTGCCGATATTATCTACAATCAGTATGGTTCTGTTCATCAGCAGCAGTTCGGTAGGAACTTTGAGCCCATGCTTAATTACAAGATACGTCATTGCCTCAAGGTATTCGGGAAAATTAACTTCCGATATCGACATATCATACAGAGGTTCCAGAAGATAGAAAAGGTCCGACTTCAGCTCTTTTTTAAATACATCAATGTCCACTTCCTCTACAACAAGTCCCAGCTCAATATACAGATCGACAAGCTGATCAAACTTCTTATTCAGGACAGCAAGGAAGGCCCTTGCAATGTTATCAACTATATCAGGCTGCAGTGAACCGACTATACCAAAGTCCATCAGCCCGATCCTGCCGTCTGGCATTACAAATATGTTACCGGGGTGGGGGTCTGCATGAAAAAAAGCGTCTTCAAAAATCATCTTAAAATACGCATCAACACCCCTTCGGGCAAGCTCACACCTGTCCGCTCCATAGTCTTCAATACCTTTTAAGTCATCAATTCTAACTCCTTCAATTCTTTCAAGAACCAACACTTTGGTGGAAAGAAAATCAGAATTTACTTCGGGTATGTGAATAAACTCATTATCCTGAAAGTTTCTTTTGAAACGTCTTGCATTATTTGCTTCTGCAACAAAATCAAGCTCCCTCCGGACAGTCCTGGCAAATTCTTCGACAATCCCTTCAGGGTCAAAAAGTTTGCTTTCCGGTATATACCTGATCATAAGGCGGGCTATGGCACCAAGTATGGCCAGGTCCGTCTCAATAGTCTCTTTGATGCCAGGTCTCTGAACTTTGACAATCACTTTGTCACCAGACTTCAAAGTAGCAGAGTGGACCTGTGCAATGGAAGCTGCAGCCAAAGGAGTATTCTCAAAATCCGAAAAAACATCTTCTATGGAAATTTTAAATTCAGACTCTATTGTACGGCGGGCAACGTCAGCAGAAAAAGACGGGACCTTGTCCTGAAGTTTTTTAAACTCATCGGCATATTCACTCGTAATAAGGTCAGGTCTCGTGGAAAGCACCTGTGCAAATTTAATAAATGAAGGGCCCAACTCGCTAAAGGCCAACCTTAGTCTGGCCGGAATAGTATGGCGCTCCTCTTTCTGCCACCGGGCAAAATACTTGATTCTATTTCTCAGAGGGATAAAGCGCTGGAGATTGACCTGTTCAATGACCTGCCCGAAACCATGTTTGAGGAAAACATTTACGATATACCTGATACGGTTGATATTTTTATAGGTCTGCCATGCTTTTAAGAAACCGGATATCGCCATTCGTTAATTTTACTTATAAATGTTATTGATCCCTCTGGAACAGTAAACCACCGAGAGAATAATATTTATTTCACCAGTTCAATTCTCAATCGGCTTTTGATGCATCCTCAA